>PALW01000062.1 GCA_002710745.1 Porticoccaceae bacterium | reverse complement strand
GCTAAAATGCGCGTTCTTTCCGCCTTAGCTCAGTTGGTAGAGCAAATGACTGTTAATCATTGGGTCGCTGGTTCGAGCCCAGCAGGCGGAGCCAAATACAAAAAAAGGCTGCACAACGTGCAGCCTTTTTTTGCGCCTGATAAAGGTATTTATCGCGAGTCATCATTTGGCTTTGGCTTCGTTTTGTTACTTTTTTAATCAAACCCTGCCGCACCTCTCTGGATAACCATGTGGTACCTTTTCGCTGGTAACATATCAGCTCGTGGCTGTCTGCGGAGCGACGTGACACAGGCCCACCCTTGCAACGCTCCTGTCTCTGCATGCTGGCAAAAAAAGCAGCTATCTCTAGCACATATTCAGGTTTACTGCCCGACGGGATGAACAGCTCTCTAAAGATGGGGATCGGGACCTTTACATTCATATCGCACCTAAACTCATTGACCGGCTCGGACTGGTATAGGTATCGTAATAGGCATGGGCATTTTGAGAAAATCTACACCCAGCAAATATAAGCTCAATATTAAAAGAACTACAAAAGGACTCAGATGAAAAACTGTTCAGAGATCATTCATTTAGAATGGGGGCAGAACTTGATCTACTTGAATAAGGCGAACGATTGGAAAAGATAATGCTCAAAGGCGGATGGCAGACATACTCACCGATGAAATATTTAAGATATTGGGTCTACTAATTCGTCGTTTATTTTGAAAATGTACCACAAAAATCTAGCGTACCTTTACTCTCGAGCTCAGGCAATATCATATTAGAGGTAAACTCCTTATGTTTGACCAGCAAAGCTATAACATCAAATTGAGCAATGGCTTTTTTAATATCAATTAAATTATATTTTTTATGCTCATTGATATTAGGTTCAACACAAGAAACATCATAGCCCTGCTCCACGAGTGATTCAACTACTCTAACTGCAGGAGACTCTCTTAAATCATCAATATCAGGCTTAAATGCCAAGCCGAGGCAGACAACCTTCTTAGTACTCATTGAATCTGCCGTTGCTTTGATCTTATCAACAACCCAATCTGGTTTTGAGTCATTAATTTCTCTGGCAGTTTTGATAATCCGAGAATTCTCGAGATCTTGCGATACGATGAACCAAGGATCCACTGCGATACAGTGACCACCTACGCCCGTACCGGGCTGTAGAATGTTTACACGCGGATGATGATTTGCCAACTTGATTAGCTCCCATACATCGACTCCATTACTATCACACAGAACCGATAACTCATTGGCAAAAGCTATATTCACATCTCTAAAGCTGTTCTCAGTTAATTTGCACATTTCCGCTGTCTTGGCTTCGGTTTCCAATATTTCCCCATTTACAAAAGTTCTGTAGAAAGCTGCAACAATCTCCGTAGATTGGCTATTGATCCCTCCAATAACCCTGGCATTATCAACCAATTCAGACATTATCTTACCGGGCAAAACACGTTCAGGGCAGTATGCGACAAAAATGGCAGATGTATCTACTCCGTTTTTCTGCAGAACATCTCTTACCATTTCAGTGGTTCCAACAGGAGAAGTTGACTCTAGAATCACTATATCCCCACCTTTCACGTGAGGGCTTATGCTCTCGGCGGCTTCACTCACGTAATCAACATTTGGTTTAGGAAGCTCAGAATCGATATGAAAAGGGGTGGGTACACAGATGATATAAATGTCGCCTGCTTGAACCTCTGAGTATGCCTTCAACTTTCCGTTTGCTACCGCTGACCGGACATATGCATCCAGGTCAGGCTCTAAGATATGAATCTCTCCCTTATTGATTGTTTCAACCGCATGTTCGTTGATATCCATACCTTTAACCATATAACCCTTAGAGGCAAGCAATGCAGCGGTTGGCAGGCCAATATATCCAAGCCCGATCACCGAAACACTTTTCTTCCTATAAACCATTCAACTTCCCTTAATATATTCAACTATACGATCACAAGCTTTACCATCACCATAAGGATTATGGGCTCGCGACATTGTTTTATACAGAGCTTCATCATTTAATAAAAGATCAATATTAAATATAATATTCTCTCTGGAAGCGCCGACGAGCTTTACTGTTCCAGCCTCCACCGCCTCTGGACGCTCCGTTAATTCCCGCATTACCAGCACTGGCTTACCCAAACTTGGCGCTTCCTCTTGGATACCACCAGAGTCTGTCAGTACCAGATACGACTGTTTTAACAAGTAAACAAAATCCTCGTACTCAAGTGGCTCAATCAACCAAACGTTGTCTATTCCTAATAGAATTTCGTTAACTGGTTTTTGCACATTGGGGTTAAGATGCAAAGGGTACACAAAGTGAGTATCTGGATTCTTTATAGCCAGCTCTTTTATTGCCTCGCAAATATCAAGAAAACCTTGACCAAAATTTTCTCTTCTATGGCCAGTTATCAAAACAAAGCGAGTGGCTTTCCAATCAAAGGATAAGCGCTCGTTCAGCCGAAGAGTTATATCCTTTGATTTATTCTTATCGGCATCTACTGTTTTTAAGACCAGATGAAGAGCATCGATGACAGTATTCCCGGTAACAATAATGCTCTCTTTATTTTTACCCTCTGCAAGTAAATTTTTTTGGCTCAAATCAGTTGGTGCAAAATGATAATCGGCGATTATTCCCGTGCTTAGCCGGTTATATTCCTCAGGAAAAGGAGCGTGTATATCATGAGTCCGAAGCCCCGCTTCAACATGTCCTACCTTAACGCCCATATAGAAACATGCCAGAGATGTCGCAAATGTGGTTGTCGTATCTCCATGCACTATTACTATATCTGGCTTTTCTTCTTTTAAAGTGTCGCGCATCTTGAGCAATATATTTGAGGTCACATCGTAAAGATCCTGACCTTTCTTCATCACATTTAAATCAATATCGGGGGTCAACTCAAAGATACTGAGCACTTGATCCAACATCTCTCTGTGCTGTGCAGTAACACAGATAATAGTTTCAATATCTTTTTGTTCTCGCAATCTATGGCATAAAGGGGCCATTTTTATCGCTTCAGGCCGTGTACCAAAAACCACCATTACTTTTTTCAACTTACTACTTCCTCTATATGCTTAAGCATCTCTAATGCCATTTTTTTTCGATCGAAATTTCGAGCAGCATTTAAACTCTGATAAGAAAGTGCTCTAACTAACTCTTTATCCTTTGCTAGTGCCAAAAATTTCTCACTTAGCTCTTTTGGACAGCTGGGTGAAACGTTAATTCCAGCCTTATACTCCTCTATAATATCTGTAGCTTCCCCGATGGGCACGGCCATGAGGATAGGTAAACCCATTGCCATTGACTCAAATATTTTAGAAGGGATCACAGTTTTAAAAAGAGGTGAGTCTTTCAAATGTACTAAAGAAATATCGCACAAGCTCCAAACTTGTCGCATTTGATCCTTTGGCTGACGAGGTATCATAACTATGTTTTCTAAGCCACGCTCACGAACTATTTTTTCTAGTCTTGCCCGATCCGCTCCTCCGCCAACAAATATAATTCTTATATTATCTTCTTTTGTAATCAGCTCAGCTGCTTCAATTACGTTTTCTAGTGCATGAGCTAAGCCGTGGGTGCCTATATATCCGATAACAAATTTATTATTTAACCCATACTTATTCGCAAGACTTTCATCTTTTTCCAGCAAGGGGTTATATCTTTCTAAATCCACACCATTGAGGACGACCTTGATCTTATCGGCTGACACCCCTCGATTTTGAAGTTCTGGTTTAAAGCTATGAGTTACAGATACAATCAAATCAGCTTGGCGATACAAAAATAGTTCTAGCTTCTCAAGGATATTGATTATCCAACTACCTCTCATTGCGCCAACAGCGGTTATAGAAGCAGGCCATATATCACGCAATTCAAAAACGAATGGAACTCGTTTTAATTTCGCCAGAGTCCAAGCTGAGATAACCGTAAAAAACTGAGGAGAAGTCCCAATTACAACATCGACCTTTAGGGTAAACAAGCCAAAAAACAGGCTAGATAGCATGAAGGAAACAAAATCAATTGTTCGCTTTAAAAATGCTTCATTGGCAGTGACATAGGTTTTTACCCGCCAAACATTAATTCCGTCTATTTTGCACTTTGACAACCATCTATTTTTGTAACCTTCAAACACTTTTCCTTCTGGAAAATTTGGCGCACAGGTAATTACTGTAACTTTGTACCCCTTATCCACCCACTCACGGGCATGCTCAAAAGTTCGCGTTGCTGGAGCATTTCCTTCGGGAGGAAAATTATCGGTTAAGAAAAGTATATGCATATTCAGTGTTTAGACCATTTAAACACAATATCTAGCTGAGGTTGCTCAAACTGTAACTCTAGCATTTTGTTGAGCATTTCTACCCCAAACTCAGGATACCAAAAGGAGTCGACAAGTGAAGCTACCTTGCCTGTTAGATCACTATGCAAAGTAAATTCTGTACCTTCAATTCTCAATAAATTGTCTTCTAGGCTTATGACCAAGTCAGGGTGAAAATAAAAACGTGATTTTGCATACTTAAATGTTCTTTCTAGCGAATCGGAAACAATAAGACTATTTTCACTAAAAGTTAATTTACGCGCATGAATGCATCCACCGAATAGTGACTTATAACCATTATGAGCAGCAAGTAACTCAATACTATGATCATGTTTTAGTTCGGTATGCTTGGAAATTATCTCTGCTCGATTGGCAACTCTAAAGCCACCCCATACCTGCGAGGAATCTTTACCATCTACTTCAACTGTATTATGTGAAGCTGTTTTTCGCTGAAAAAGCCGCTTTGGGCTCAAGCCATATTCAGAGGTGCCCGAATTCACAAACACTCGCTGAGCACCAATGGATAACTCAAAAGATAATGTGTCTGCGTGGGCGTGGCCTGGAATATAATCAGGCCCAACTGGTGATGCGTCAAATATCAGTTTGTTCTCAGCTGCTATAGCGCAAATATAACCACTGTTAGGGTTATCAATAATTTGAGGTCTATTAGAATCATGAGGACTAATTTCAAACCCCAGTTTTTCAGCATAGCTTTCAATCTTTGCTTTTGTTGGGGCAATTCCGTCCGCTGAATCATTAAAGAAAGATACACCTCCATCAAGATGAGCCATTGCCTCCAAAAATGTCAGCATTTTAGGGATATACTTTTCTAATAGAGATGCTAACTGATTTGATAGCTTAGTCGGATAAGCCCTACTTAGGTTGAACATATCCAGCATATCCAAAAGTATCAACGAATGATACATTGGACTAAGTTCGAAATTGGCACCATCCTCAAGAATCTGTTCCGGAATTTCAGTAAGTAAACCCCTTTCAGCAATGCTCATCCAGCGAATATTCTCAAAAATCACACCGGCAAATAACAACGCTTTTAAATTAACAAAATAATGGTTACCTAATAAATGCCTTTCAAGGTCACTTGATAGAAAACTCGCCTGAGTGAAAACGCTACTTAACAGTTTTGCATCTAATTTTAGCCCACCAAGCCAAGCTTTTAGGATATTTACAATACGCAAAGATGTCGGATAGGGCTCCCAACCATTACCATATCCAACTGGGTTTTGATCAACCCAACTATTTAATAACTGAAAATGGGAATTGTGCTTTTCTTTAGCATTATTGGAAAGAAGATCTTCAAAGTAATGTAAGTTATAAACCCAGAGTTTACTTGGAGATTCGTTGTTCCAGTCTGCTGGCAAATCAAGTTTCTTAGTATGATTTAAAAAACATGCCTCTAATTGACTATCAATTTTGTTGCTATAAAGCGGCAGATGTTCCCATGTTTTTGAACGCTTAGGCTTTGGCCCTTGAAAAATTTCGATGACTTTTGGTTTAATTAATCTCCGCACTAACCTGAAGTAGATTTGCTGCCACTTTAGGTATCGTAGGGTATTAAATATAAGAAAAAGCTTCCTCATTCGGCGCAGATGAAATAACCTCAAGCTAGTTTGATTATTTATTCCTCAACATTTCTGCAATATCTACAGAAACTCGTGCTACCTCAAAAATTTCATCTTGAGGAATGGGGTTTTTCTCTCCTTCTCTTACGCTCTCCATAAAGGCGTCAACACAATTTTCCTGCCCCTTGTCCTGCAACCAAAGATTCATCTTGTTAAAGCCCTTCCATCCAAAACCGCGAAGTTTTCGGAAATTATCAAGTTGGAGAACTGCATTATCACAAAAAATCTCTATACGCTCTTTGGGAAACGACTTTCCTCCATTAGCAAAATAATGGATAGAACCCATAGAGCCATCCTCAAAGGTGAGTGAAATTAAAGCCTTATCTTCGGTTACTTCAACAAAATTATTTTCACCCATTTTCACAGCATTAAAGGATTTTATTTTCGATCCAGCCAAAAAACGCATTAAATCAATATAATGGCAGGCTTCACCGATAATTCGGCCACCGCCCACCTCAGCATCTTGCGTCCAATGAGCCTTGGGTATTTCACCTGCATTCATGGTCATAATGAAGGTTTTAGGTGAACGCTTAGCATCAAGAAGCCTTTTAATTTTCTGTATATGTGGTGAAAAACGGCGGTTATACCCCACCATCACCATGGTCTTCGCAACTTTCTGAGAGGCTTCAATTTTATCAATTTCTTCGTGAGCAAGAGCTAGCGGTTTTTCCACAAAAACATGCTTACCCTTTTCTAACGCGAGGATGGTTTGAGATGCATGGAGATTATGCTGTGTCGCGATAACAACGATAGTTGTGCGTTTATCAAGCGCCTGCTTAACATCTGTGGAGGCTATTTCAAAACCATTCTTCTTTCCGTGATGAACGGCGCTTCCCCCGCCACTGGTAACAAGAGAAATCAAATTTGCGTCAGCGTTTTTAAACGCTGGTATCAAGACACGAGCAGCATAATTACCTGCTCCTATAAAAGAAACATTTCCTTTGCACCCTTTATTCGACTGCTTTTCGGAAAATTTAACTGCATGAGTGTCAGTTAAATTCGCGCCTGATGTGCGATAATCAAGGAGAATACCAAGCATCGAACGATCATCCAACTGCTCATACGCGGTCTTCGCATCATTAATTGCGAAACATTGGCTTATTAACGGCTTGACATTTATTGCGCCAGAATCCATCAAGTCTAGTACCGCCTCAAAATTCCGCTGCTCGGTCCAACGCACGAAGGCGAAAGGATAGTCTTTACCCTTTTCTTCGTATTCATCATCATAGCGCCCTGGCCCATATGAGCATGACACTTGAAACGTCAACTCTTTTTCATAAAAATCAGCGCGACTCAGTTCGAGACCCACAACGCCAACAAGAACGATTTTGCCGCGTTTTCTACACATAGTTGCGGCCTGGTGAACAACACCATTACCCTTGGCGCTCGCAGTTATTAGAACAGCATCGACACCTTTTTCACGAGAATATGCGTTGGCAACAAGGACTGGGTCTTGATCTTTCGAAAGATCAACAACTTCGGCACCAAATTGCCTCGCAATTTCACACTTAGCCGTATCTGGATCGATACCCAAGACCCTGCAGCCATTTGCCCTTAATATCTGCACTGCCATTAATCCTACCAGACCCAGACCAGTGACAACTACTGTTTCCCCTATGGAGGGATTGACTAGCCGAATACCCTGTAAAGCGATAGCGCCCAGAACTGTAAAAGCCGCCGCCTCATCACTTACATTAATGGGAATAGGAGCAATCAAATTATTGGGCACCCTGACTACCCCCGCATGTTTGCCATTTGAAACAACTCTCATGCCTGGAGTGAGGGCATTAGATGTAGACTCTTTTATCATACCGACATTACAATATCCAAGTTCCATTGGTTCATCTAATTTAGACTTAATGGCAGCATAAGTCGGTGGCAGGCCATCGGTTTTGACCTTCTCGAGAACCATTTTTACCTTTTCGGGTTGGCTCAGAGCTTTACCTAATAATCCTGATTTACCAAAATCTACGAGCATTTTTTCAGTACCACTTGAAATTAACGAGTAGCATGACGTTATGAGGCTATGACCGGCTGAATTTAGAGGCTGAGGCACTTCTACCACTTTGGTTTGACCTGACTTAATATCTTGCAAGACTTGAAACATTAAATTTTCCTCAATAATTTCTCTAAATTAAAGTGTGAACTTGTAGTATCGTCAAGGTACATTTCCTCAACTTTAATAGCTAAAGCTGATGAAATGTATGCAATTCTTGCGTCTTGATCCAGAGCATACAGTGGTGCAAGTGCGGCAGCTTTATGGCCGACATCTTTGGTTAACCTATTAACCTTCCGTGTTGCACCATCCTTCGTAACATAATGCATTTTACGGAAATTAAGAATTCTCCCTATTGAAGCAGAGCAATTCCAAAAAATATATTCCTCAACACCATCGCTTGGTTCACAGTTAGCTGAAAACGACAAACATATTTTCTTAGCACCTGAAGTCAGTATTAGCACCAGATCATCCAAACGTCCTTTCGTTAGCTCTATGTTAACGATACTCAATCCCGGCTTAATCATAAAAATGTGGACAGCCAAATCAATCCAGTGGGTAAGATTTCCCAGAACTCGAGAGCCTTGACCTTCCACTCGATACCAATGCTCAGCAGAAAGAAAATGCCCATTAATCACCATCGTGACCAGAAAATCATCACTTAAATTATGGATAAATTCTTTAAATAGAGGCGAATAGGGCCTGTTGAATCCAGTATATAAGTCACAAGAACTATCATAAATTTCCCAAAAATCAGACATTTGTTTGGAATTTACAAATAACGGCTTCTCTACATAAACGCGTCTGAAATTATCGGCCGCAACAATCGCATGAGGAGTATGAGACAAATGATCGGAGGCAATATAAATAATATCACCGAAAAAAACACCATCTGCAATAGCGCTCTCAATATCAATGTAATGCTGACATTTTAATACTTTGGTTGCCAATTGTTGGGATTTTGGGGAAGGGTCAATAACCAAACTAATTCTATGCCTAGCAATCACAGAAACAAAAAAGGCCAACAGAGTGAATCCATGATTACCTAGTCCCACAAACACAATACGTGTTTTTTCTTGTGACTTTACGCTGAACATCATCCTCAATATTAAATAACTGACATCATTATCAAATTTATAAAGGGCCTTTACTGCCGTACGTTGTAAACCATACATGAAAACGTAGCTTAGAAATTTTTTAAGCAAATTCACGTACTGGTTACCTCCAAATTTTCAATTAATTCTTCCTAGGACAGACTTATAAACGTGGTGACTCCACCCTCTATATCCACGCCCTTGTTGATATTTTTCATCATCCATCAGCCAACGATGGACAGGAATACTAAAGCCAGTTTTTCTTCGATTTAATATCTCGTCCGGTAAGGCACAATAGGGTGACATTGCCATATTACTCTTCCCTGGCGTGCACCCGTTATTAACCAACCTCGAAACAGCCCTGTATAGCTGGACATCTACAAAGGGAGTCCTAACTTCAAGTGAGTGTGACATGCTTGCCCAATCTATATCTCTCAACAACTGGTTACGCATATACCATGATGTTTCTAATGACGAAACAATTAAACGACTATCGGTTAATCCAGAGTGTGTTGTATTAAGATTCGCTAAAGTATTCAGGTCGTTCCATCCCTCTCTCACCATTTCCCCATCGAGAAATTCTGGCAATTCCCATGGCATATACAACCCTCGACGTAAAAGATAGCTACCACTATACGTCCCCCCATATTCGAGTAGGCCTGCATATTTGGGTGAGGTAAAGTATTTTAGTATCGGGGCAGAAAAGTAACGGAAGCCACGACCAACCTCAGGAATTTTATTGAACAAATTTAATCCATTAACCAATTTTGGTATCTGCGTGAAAGAAGGATAACCTCCAAATAGCTCATCCCCTCCCATACCCGATATGGCTACTTTTAGTCCTGCGTCAGCAGCTGCCTTACTAACGAAATAACTGTTTATTCCATCAAGTGAAGGTTGATCCATAGCTTCAAATAGGCGCTGATTTTCATCATGAAAATTACTTTGACTTACCCACTGCGTTCTATGCTTCGATTTTAATTTGCGAGACACCAATTCTGCCAAAGGCACTTCATCATTCTCAGTATCTTGAAATTCTTTGAAACCGAGCGTAATAGTTCGTAACTCATCAATGCCCACTTCCTGAGCCAAAGTTGCAAGTGTAGTTGAGTCAATACCTGCAGAAAGAAAAACCCCGACCGGCACATCAGAAATAAGATGATGACTCATTGTATCAAGCAGCGCCTCGCGAAGTGATTCACGAAGTTCATCAGGAGAGATTGGCTTATCTATTTCATTTTTTGCATACATCTCTTCAGCCAATCTAAAGAATATCTTGTTTTCTTTTCTACCCTCGGCATCTATCCACAGTGCAGTGCCAGCAGGAAGTGAACGGATCCCTCTATACAGAGTAAACGGTTCTGGGACGTGTCCCCACAGAAAGAAACCAACGTGACCTGCAGGTTCCTCACTTGTATCAATGCTACTGCTTTTTAACAAGGCTCTAACTTGGGATGCTACACGTATGGTCTCACCGTTATCTGCATAATAAAGTGGCTTAATTCCAAATGGATCTCTAGCTAAAAAAAGTCCATTATTCAGTTCATCCCAGATCGCAAATGCATACATACCTCGTAGGTAATGAACCATATTGGTTCCATGTTCCATATAAAGGTAAATCAAAACTTCCGTATCACTGCTAGTTTTGAACGAATATCCCTTACTCTTAAGATCTCTGCTCAGCTCTCTAAAATTGTATATTTCTCCATTAAATACTATTTTAATTCGATTACTTTTGTCGCTCATAGGCTGAGAGGCAGAATCTGTAAGATCGATTATAGAGAGTCGTCTATGAGCTAAGCCGATTCTCTTATCTCTTGATAGCCATAATCCTGAGTCATCAGGACCACGATTTAACATCGAATCCCTAATGGATAACAACTCTTCCTCATCGACTTGGGAAACCCTTGGACCGTATGAGAAAATAGCAGCTAATCCACACATATCATAACCTCCACAAAGAGTGTCCTAAATCTGCAATATACTCCCGATCAAAAAAAGATTTGATGTCGACGATAACTGAGCAGTCTTGTGCAAATGAGAGCACATCGAGCTCTTTGAAAACTTCATGTGGTACCGCTAATATTAGAAGTGAGGCTGGAGCTAAATCACCCCAAGATTTTGCGTTCTCTCCATAAATACCAACCAAGCTCTCAATTTCTACCATCGGATCACAGACTTGCACCTGCATACCATAACTCTTTAACTCTTGAAATATATCAACAACTTTAGAATTTCTAACATCATTACAATTCTCCTTAAAGGTTGCACCAAATATGATTGTATTCACATCCTTGACATTTTTTTCTAACGAAATAAGCCTTTTTACTGAGGACTGCGCAATGAAACTACCCATATCATTATTGACTCTTCGGCCAGATAAGATAACTTGAGGATAATAGCCAACCCTCTCCGCTTTGTGTGACAAATAGTAAGGATCAACTCCAATACAATGTCCTCCAACGATACCTGGCCGAAAATCTAAAAAATTCCATTTTGTTGACGCGGCATCAATAACATCATTAGTATCAATTCCCAATTTATCAAAGATATAAGCAAGCTCATTCATAAATGCTATATTCAAATCTCTTTGCGAATTCTCAACGACCTTAGCAGCCTCAGCAACCTTTATTGACGGAGCTCTAAAAATTCCTGCATCAATTACTGCTGCGTATGTGTTAGCTATAACATCTAGAGTTGCTTTATTTTGACCAGCTACGACTTTTTTTATGGTGTTGAAGCAATTAATTTTATCTCCTGGATTGATTCTCTCTGGACTATATCCAACAGTAAAATGCTCTCCACACACTAAGCCAGAAGATTTCTCAAGAACTGGAACACAATCGTCTTCAGTTGCTCCTGGATAGACGGTTGACTCATAAACAACTATGTCACCATCTTTTAAAATTTTACCCAGAATTTCACTTGCAGAAATTACATATGACAAGTCAGGCGTCTTACTTTCGTTAACTGGCGTAGGTACAGCAATAATAAAAAAATTAACATTTTTCAAATCTTCAATTTTTGACGTGTACTCAATACTCGTCTTTTTTAGTTCATGAAAATCGACTTCTTTATTACTATCTTTCCCATCCAATAACTCGCTGATTCGCTCCCTGTTAATATCAAAAGCTTTTACGCATGTTTTCCTTCCAAATGCGACAGCAACTGGTAGTCCCACATAACCAAGTCCTATAACTCCAATACTACGCTCAATCATTTTCCTACCTCTATATAAATTAACTCAAAAGTTGATCACCTATATTTTAAAATCGTTACCTAACATGATATCGATTAAAACCACCTATTTCCTAAATTTAAAAATGGAATCAGCACGTTTATGATCTGAATAAATCAAGGGCAATCTCATTTCGTTTCGAGTCATGCACATAATCACTTGCTAATTGATAAGCTCCTTTTTTCATTTTTCTGAGTTCCACTGAATTCAATTTGATAGCTGTTTCAATTGCACTATTAATTTTGTTTGGATCTTCTAGTGATAAATCCCAACCTGCATTCTTTTCTTGAAGTCGTCTCCAAGGTGTCTGGTCAGAAATCAGAATAGGCACGGATGCAGAGAGCGCCTCGTAAATAGTGTGCCCAAAATTTTCACCCTTAGTCATAAGAACATAAAAATCATAGGAGGATATAGTGTTTATCACGTTTTCTTTTTCAATCTCCCCTCGATATATTACTTTTATATTACTCGGAAGAGAATTGATCTCTAATTCGCAGGATTTCCAATAATCAGAATCTTCAATTGGTCCAAATATATCTAGCTCAACTTTGGAATCCTTGATCAATTTTAGGCTACCCAGTAAATTCAAAAGATTTTTTATTTTCGCTATTCTTGCTAAATACACTAGCCTTATGGCTCCTGAAACTTTGTGTGTCATTAAGCTCAATGTTGGTAATTCAGGGTCCGGGAAGATAGGCAAAACGCTAAGATTAATACAAGAACCCCAATATCTCTCGAGATCAAATTTCTCTTTCAAAGAAGATGCCTGCCATACTATGCGTGTCTGCAGCTTTAAACTTTTAAAAAGTCTCAGGTAAATATTCTTTTTCCTCCACTTAATATCTAGGGCACTCTTTGAGAACTCACCTCGTGGGGCAAGTATAATTTTTTTTGTTGAAAAAAGTCCCAGAAGCAAGATAGGCAAAATTGTATATCTAACATCAAAGAAAGAGTTAAAGTAGATAATATCTGAGGATGAATCAAAACCCTCGCGAATAAGCTTTATCATACTAACCCAGGTATCAGGGAGATAAATTACTTTTCGACCACCATACTTCGTCCACTCTCCCAAAGAAATATTTGTAAACTTATCAGACGGTGCTTTGAACTCATGATCACAGCACATTATCTTAAATTTAAGTTGATTCTTCATCCCATCAATAAGATTTGCCAATGATTTTGGAGGACCTCCTGCATTTTTACTCGGCAAGAAGTAGTGAGCATAAACAAGAATTTCTTTTTTACTTTTCATAGAACATTATGATCCTTCACAAAGAGAAGTAGTTGAAACGTGAAAATCTTATACCAACTAATAAAATTGTTTAATAAAACGATTTTTTAAACTTTTATTTGGTGCATCAATATGGCTTTCTTAACACAAAGATCATGTTCTGGGTCAGCACTACATCACCGCCACCCATAAAGATGTTTTTAAGGAAAGGATAAAAAGTTTTTTGCGCTATCGTTACCAAAGCTCTCCGACAGAAAGTTTTCAATCCCATTCCCCATATGGGGAGAGCTGGAGCTCTGATGCTCTCCACCACAAACCCTGTGGCAATTGAAATCTGTCTGACCTTTGACGATCCCAAGCAAGTTTTATGCGTGAAATCCCCGTTCTGCAAAGGTCCTGAAAATGGACTGTCACCAGATGGAACCCTGGCCATCAATCTTCCTCCAGGCTTAAGAGCTTTAAAGCATTCTAAAAATTTCAGAGTAATCTGATCGGTATCTAAATGCTCAAAAACATCCCACGCAACCACATAATCAACAGATTCATCAGAAACAACTTCTTCAAAAGGAATCTCAGAGTCATAAACTTTAAAACCTAATTCTGTGGCGACAATAACCAGTTCAGGTATTAATTCAAAGCCACGATAATCACATCCCTTTTTCGTAGCCCAAGAAGTAAACGAACCATTTCCAAATCCAATTTCAACAACAAGCATATTGTTTAGATTGCTAGACTTAACTAATTGAAATTCTTTTTCAAAATATTTCGATTCCTCAATAGTCGTTTGCCCGAATGATTCTGGCATCCAACTTTTAAAATTTTGATAACTTTTATAACTAGTCATTTAAAATAACTCCCAACATCTCTTTTAATCGGGAAGTGTAATCATAATTACTCCCCAGAACTCTCTGTTCTCCTGCAATCGATATTTGTAAACGCTCTTCTTCGTTTGTCAAATAGAAAATACACTTATCAATGCAATCTTCAGCAGAGTCAAACAAGACAACTTCTTTATCCTCTGCGAAAAACCGCTCATGATCATCAGTTCTCTCCGCCAACATAAAGCTTCCACAAGCTGGAATTTCAAATGTTCGACTATCATGTAAATCACGATTTTCATGTCTAACAAAGTGCAGAGCGATTTTCATTCCACAAATCGCTTTTATGTAATTTTCCCCAGTTTGAGTGCCTCCACGCCAATAATTTCTTAGAGTATTCCAATATATTCCTTGTGACCAACCTGCACCCCAGATTGCCACCTCCACACCACCGAGCACCATCTCATATATCACTTGCTCTCTTTTTTTTGCATAAGAGCCAATGAAGCCCACATCGCATTGGTATTTTTTGATATCCGATTCAGTCAAAGATATAGCTCTGTGGTAATTTGGATCAAATGATCGATCAAAGACATGAACTGATCTTGCTGAATAATTTATATATTCATCGACATTTTTTGCCTTGGGAACAAAATGTAAATCGTAATAAGGAATTGATGATACAAACTTATCCCAACCGGCATTAAAAAAACCAAATGGATCATCTGGATTTAGATGAACAATTTTAGACTGGGAAGGTAATATTCGCTTAAAACTTAATAAATCAATAGCTCCAAAATCTACCCCTTTCTCTACAAAAATCAAAAATGGCAAATAATTTCTGATATTTTTTTTCACAAGCTCCACCAATGACCTACGAAACAGTGGACGCAAGAAAAATCGCCTTAAAATACGAAACAAAAGGCTTGATACATTGTAATCATCAGACACATTTACTCGTATAACTTTGAAACCTAGTTTTTCAAATGAGAGCGCTCGAAGATAGGCGTTGGAGGGTTTGTTGAACGGTCCAATGCATAGAACAACATCACTCATTTTACTTAATCCTTCTTAAAGCAGTATTTTTTACTAAACTCTATCCCAATCATTCAAGACGATTCTATTGAAATTACCAAATGCATCCTCTGAACCAAGAGTCTCAAGACTTGGTGCAATCACATACTTAACATTACTCTCAGATAACCAGGCACCCCACCAACTATAGGTGCTATTCGCAATAATAAAATGGTCACAAAGACTCATTAACCATAGATCTGCATAACTGTTTTCGTCACCAAAATTATGACCAATAAGCGTAAACCTATGATTTGGCAAGTTAATCTTTCTCTTAGCCTCATCAGGTTTATCAGAGAATAAAAAATAATGTGCATTTTTAAACTTTTTCTCCATGCTTCTTATTGCAGAATTGTAATAGTTCATATTAATATTCTCACCGGAATCAGGGTCGAAAAAAAACCGCACATGAATGGCTATAGATAGCTTACTCCGAATGCTTTCTGCGACAGATAAGTTCAATTCGTCAGTCGGCGGTATGAATTTTAACTCTTTGCGAATTACCGATTCAGCATCTTTAAAATATCGCTCATCTTGCCAGTACCCCTCCAAAAATAGTTCACCACTAAATTTGAAACTTAAAATTGAAGGATCAAAAATATTTTTAGGATCAGTAATAAAGGTGTTTTTAAACCCCCAAACTCTACTCTGCAACCTCTTAAAGTATCGTCGAGGAACTGAGAATGGTTCGAGACGCTCTCGATATGTCGCTTCTCTGAAATCGAGACAAAAATGTCTTAATTGGAAGTGTCTTTGATATTTTGAATCGTATTTAAAACCACTAACGGTGTCGAGAACTAGTTCTGCATCATTTAATAATGCCAACCTCCGCGCTGCGGCGTAAACAAATAATTGATTACCTATACCTCCGACTATTCTAGCTATGACTTTTTTATTTTTTACCGCACCCAAAATAATTATAATCTCTTAAAAGTGAATATACCCAAACTGTATTTTTTTTCTGCTAAAGCTCCCAAAATCTCTTCATCAATTAATACGTTGTGAGGCTGATTATTCTCAATAGTTATTAAGGATTCCAGAGATAATTTATTCTTTTTTGCTACCTCAATAATGGTTCTTGGATCAAATACCCGGTTGGCATTAAACTCGACTCTCTCTTTTCCTATTGGGGTGGAGAGATAAAAAATACCTCCAACCTCCAGCAAGGTAGCTAAGTTCTCTATACCTTTTTGATAACCAAGAACATCTAAATCATCTCCATAACGACCTAGTCCAAAATGCTCAATTGTGTGCAGGCATGATAATGAATCACAATATCCTCCCTCTTTTTTATTTTGTAAAAGAGGCAATCCTTTCATTAAATCACCCTTGTAGAATGAGACACCAGGTATTTGAGTGCTCACAGGCCGTATATCAATAACTTCTACATCACGGAAACTAGCAACATGCGCCACAAACCCATCAATTCGCGATCCGACATCTAAGTGTTTACGGGGATTATTACTATGAATCCACTGCGCCACTAATAAATCTTGCCAAAAATACTCATTTTTAGTTACTCCTCCCTCTTCAAATCTATCATGCAAACAAGGAGTAAAATTCATCCTGCCTGAATAACTTTTGCGAAAGTGAATCCAATCTTTCATGAAAAATGGTAAACCTCTCACTGATTTTATGAAAACAAGCGGATGAATACCTATTTGCGCCAATAACCACAAAATCTTTTTCAAAACATTTTTCATATTTATATTAACCTGGCCATGTGAGCCACAACCTCCAAAGTGATACAAAATATTAAAGGATAAATAGCATTTACTCTCAGCCCTTTATTAGAAAGTAAGATTGATAGAAATGGTAGGGCTGGTGCTAAATAAACATGGAATCCAATGGCAGAAAAATTGATAGAAAAAAGCACACAAATTCCAAAAATGATTATTAATCTATCCTGATATTCAATTTGCCATATCTTATTTAGCGAAAAAATTACTGACAAAATAATCCATGCCGCCAGAAAGGCTGAAATAATATGGACGAAGAGAAACATATAATTAAATCCATAGAGCTCCCACTGAGCAAAACCTACCCAAGGAAAAGGAGATAAGACAGCGTATACTAAACGTAAGATAAAACCCAAAATCGGCACATTAGCAAGAGCTGTTAATTGACCACCATAGTTGGCAGCAATACTTTTGTGTTCCTCTGGCAAGATGAATAAAGAAAATATTTGAAGAAAGAACACTACTAAAACAAAAAATAATCTCCTATCCATTCGGATAAAAATTCTTGAAATCAAGTGGAGCTTGTTTGCAAATAACAAGTCAAGACTTATGAACATAATAAGCACATAAATGATCTGAGGTTTTGAAAAGCCAATAAAAAAGATTGAGATAATAGTAAAAATCAATAACCCAAAAACATCACTCTTTGATCTATTCTTTTCTCGTAAGCCTATGTAAGACAGCAGAAACAGAAACAATCCGCCGATCAGCATGCTGTATCTGTGCAAAGTAGAGTTGATTTCAAGAAAAGTGGGAGAAACGGTAGCATATAGAGCTATTATCAATAAATTTTTACTAGTCAAAATATTATAGAATCTTGAGACAAAAGCCGCTAAGGCAACATAAATCAAGCTAAACAATGACATTGAGTAATAGAGTAAATGAGGTTCGGGCTCAATGGCTATTAAATTTGGAAGAAAAATGATCGGGATAATACCAAAATATACCTTGCCAAATCCAAATACCGATTCTTTATCACTGTAGTATTCGCCTAAACCCGAACTTAGTCCAAGCGTTGTCGAATCGATTACCATATTAAAAGTGTCAAGATACGTGAAGCCAACACCAATTTCGTCATATGGAATCTGAAAAAATGGTGCTGAAATAAAAACAAACAAAGGATGAAAAAAAAAACAGGTATCTTAAGTTACCTTGAAAAAGACTAAGTAAGTAGACACTTAATACACAGTCAAGAATAAAAAATGTGAGCCAAGGGGAGATGAGATAACTAAACTGAAATATACAAGCCACTATAAACAAAAGGCATGTGGTCTTGAATTTTAAAAAGCGACACCCAATCATATCACTATCGGGATAATCATCTGCAAGATCCATAGTTGCCCTTAATACGTTTATCTGATTAGAAGGAAACTTTTGTTTAGTCTTGTTACTTCAGGCTCTTTCAGATCTAAAACTGAGCAGATAATCCTGAGATCTTGCTCTAATATTTTATCTCGAAAGTCAAAAGTATCTACATCCAAATCTTTTACTCCAATTACTCTTCGTAGAGAGTCAAAAAATCTCTTAGTAGCTAAAATTGCCTTTATTTTTAACATATCCCCAAAAGTAATCTCTTGATGCATCAATGATGGACTGTTCTCCTCCATTATTTTTAAAATCTTTGAAGAGCTGTCTCCGTTTCTAGATACAATTGGTTCTAGTAATGCATCAGATTTATCCTGACTTTGGATATAATTCTGAGGTATCAGAATATTTTCTAATACTTGTTCTAACTCAAGTAAGGACTTTGCTCTCATACCAAGCTTGTTTGGGATACTAAGATCATCATAAATCCTTTCAGACCCAAAACTTATTACTGGTACTTTTTGCAACGTAGCCTCTAATGCACTTGTACATCCATTTTGTATTACTGCACATGCATTTTGAATCCAATGACTAATTGAATCATCGTTACCCGTCACAAAAACATTTTTATTGTTACAAAAAATATGTTTCCATTTATCAATATCATCTCTTGGGTGCGGTCGAATCAAAATATCATATTGATCGTATTTTTGAGAAAGATGTTTCACAGCATTGATCATTTCGCTACATATCTTGCTCTCTTGTGCAATTGCATTTATAAAAGTTTGTTCTTGACTTAACGTTTCAAAATGCTCCAAACTCCTTGAAACTAACGACTCTTCAGCCCAATGTCTTTTGCCCATGACATAGCCAAAATTTGAAACAAAAAGTAAATATGGCTTTTGACCCTCTGATCTTTTACTTGCTCTTAATTGTATATATTTTGTGGACCAAATGTCTGCCCGCAAAGAACCGACATCATGAAATATATGTTCTTGCTCGTGAAAAAATTTCTTGTACTCCTTGAAATCTCTTTGGCCCCAACAAAAAACTCCCTTGAATGGCATAACTTGATCACTGCGGATATTTAAAACATCAAGATGACTTTTAAAATTTCCAAAAAGTACTGACGATTCTTGTTCCTGGCAGTAAAGGTCAAAACCTTGATGTATAAATCTCGAATAAACCTTTTTTGATCGATCAGGAATGTTTACGTTCTTAATAAGGTAACAGCCTTTCAAAAGCGCTTTACAGCGAAGCAGTAAGAAGAGACTTATGCCTGACGCCATCACTACCGTGTGCCCTCGCGATTTAGCTGATGCACAGAACAACAAATATCCAGGGAGTTCACGCACGGGAATTTCAATTGGGATATAAATAATCATATCAAGCCTAATAAATGTGACACGTTACGAGAGTATATTATGTTAATTCAGAGACACCTCAGTATCGCACTGATTCAAAGAGCAAATAAATTTAATAATGAACTTTTTACCAATAACGAGCCGATTGAACTATATCCTTTTGTGACTCAACAAAAAATATTAAGCATCTAAATGACATTTGTCCAAGCTGAATAATCAATGAATCAAAAATCCTTTACCTCTTTTAAGCTACCCTGAGATAATTGGTAAACATGATCACAACCACTCAAAGTTGACACGCGATGAGCAATCAAGAGAATAGTCAAATCATCATCTAAAGCATTGAGCTCTTCCATCACATTTTTCTCGGTTTCGTCGTCTAAAGCACTAGTGGCCTCATCAAATATTATTAATTTACGTTTCTTGAACAAAGCTCTGGCAATACCTATACGCTGTTTTTGACCACCTGACAGTCTGACCCCCGCCTCTCCTACGAAAGTATCATACTGTTTGTCAGATTTTACTATTGTGTCGTAAATTCTTGCTTGCTTGGCAACCTTTTCAACTCTTCGATCATCAATTTCTTCTTCTGGTACTCCTAATGCTATATTTTCCCGAATTGTAGTATCTGCTAAAAATATAGATTGAGGCACATTTGCTATATTTTGGTGCCATTGTTGATAATTTTCCGAAGAAATTTTTTGGTCATCCACGTAAATGTGTCCTTCTGAAGGTTTTAAAAGTCCCATCATGATATCCAATAAAGTGCTTTTCCCGCATCCAGTTTCTCCAATAAAACCAACTTTGCTCCCTTTCTTTATCGTTAAATTAACATCTTTAAAAATATAAGGCAGATTTTCCTTGTATCTATAGCTTACTCCGACCAAACTTATTTGTTTTTCAAATGGCAACGAACCGGAGATTACAGCCGTTTTATGATCATGAGGTGACCCTAAAAGATTGAGTACATCCTGGAACGAAGCGTCAGAGCCACTAATTGTAGAATAAGAGGAATAGAGAAGCTGTAAAACTGGAAGCATCCTTTGTGATCCAAGAGCTAGAGCTCCCAGCAAAGGGACGACATTACCATTACCTTTATTAAACAAAACAAAGGCCAAAATAGCTATTACACTCATTCCGACAGCTTCCATAGCAAACCGCGGACTCGAGGTTATTATAACATTTACCGCAGAAGCCTCTCGGAATTTTAGATCCGCTTTTCGGTAATACTGTGCGTAAAACTCCTGAGACCCGAAAATAATTACCTCTCGGATTGCACCTAATCCTTCTCTTAAGCTTCTAAACATATTAGTAGTCTCTTTTGCAATGATATGACCATTAGATTCGAGACGAAACTTCATGAAGAAAAAAATCGTTGAGTACAACAAGAAGAAAATACTAAATGCTGATAAAGTCATAAAAGGACTGATGATCAACAACGTTAACAGAATACTACATAACAATATTATTGAACTAATAGAATTTAGAGTAGGGGTAATTATTCCACCTATAACCGTGTTCGTCTTTGTCATTATTCCATTTATTACTTCACTACTATTGTTATCAAGATGAAAAGTATACGGTTTATATAATGTTCGCCGATATATTTCGATACTCAAGTCAGCTCCTGTTGAAAACGAAAATTTGGTCATGATGACAAGTAATAAAATTCTTAGAATCCCAGCTAATAATGCTCCAGCAATAAATACAATTGTTATCGGTAAAATAAGTTCATTAGGTTCCTTAATGCCAAAAAATATTATAAGTGGTTGAGCTCGAGAATCATTGAAAAGTAATTCCGGTGAGGTAAGAGCGGCGAGAAAAGGAATTACGGCTCCCAGACTAAAAATCTCAGCAACAGAAGCAAACAACATCATTATGAGAATGAGGAAAAACTGCACTCTTCGAATCTTTGATAAGTGTCCCCATAGCATGGGAATTTTTCCAAAAACACTCATAATTATTTTCCTTTACTATTCCTTAGCTACTAATTCTTAAAGAGCTTTGAAAAGAGAATTCAGACGCTTCTCCGGCTACTAAGTTTTTTTGTGTAATTATTGTAGGTTTGCCTCAAACCGTCCTTCAATAAAATTTTGTAAGACCATCCCATCTCATTAATACGGGAAACATCGGTCAACTTCTGTTTTGGTCCATCTGGTTTAGTATGGTCGAAGCAAATAGTTCCCTTAAACTTACAAATATCTTTCAAAGTCTCAGCCAAATCTTTGATGGTGATATCTTTACCAGTACCAATATTGACATGAGATAGCATAGGACGAGTATTAGATTTATAGGACTCTTTATCCAAAGTTAACAAAAAAATTGATCCTGAAACCATATCATCAACATGTAAGAATTCTCGCCTCACTTGACCAGTTCCCCAAATAGAAACTGAAACCTCTAGATGTTGACTCGAGCCAGTTCTTTTAACAGAAATGCCATTGTCATTGAGGGCTTTAAGAATTAAATTCTCGGAACTAGAGAATGAAACTCCCGCAATAGGAGTATTCCTTAGATCCTCTCTCAATAGATCCCAGTTATTTGTTTCTATGCATTTTGCTAAATGAAATTTTCTCATTATTGCAGGGATTACATGCGAGTTTTCTAAATGAAAATTATCATTTTCCCCATAAAGATTAGTAGGCATCACAGATCGATAATCAGTACCATATTGTCGATTATAAGACTCACAAAGCTTTATACCCGCGATCTTAGCCAAAGCATAAGGTTCATTCGTTGGTTCCAGAGTATTTGTAAGCAGAGCGGTCTCACTCATAGGTTGGGGTACTTGTTTTGGATAGATACATGTACTCCCCAAAAATAAGAGCTTTTTAACATCACTTTTAAATGAAGCCTCTATTACATTTGCCTGAATCATTATATTTTTATAAATAAAATCGGCAGGATATGTATTGTTCGCGAGGATACCTCCAACTTTTCCTGCGGCCAATATTACATAGCATGGTTTTTCTGATAAAAAGAATTCATTTACATCAGCTTGGACAGTAAGATCTAAATCTTTATGAGTTCTAACTAATAAATTCGTAAACCCCATATCTTGCAATCTTTTTAGAATATTCGATCCAACCAATCCTAGGTGTCCCGCAACAAATATTTTGTCATGTAAATTCATATAATTATTGTAACCTTTCTTATGAGGGGTAATTAATGATATAAATACATCTGTGTCATGAGAGATCACCATTTAATCGCAAAGGTGGTTCCATTAAGAAAAAAATAGGTGCATATGCGATCATTTTGAAGCGTTTAAAAAATCTAAACCTTATCCTCAACAGCAACTGAAATTTCGAAACCATGGCTTTTAAGCAAGGCATTTTGTTTTGCAATTTTAAGATCATGTGCAACCATCTCAGCACACATCTCTTCTAGAGTAATCTCCGGGACCCAGCCTAATTTTCTCTTGGCTTTTGAAGGATCTCCCAGTAAGGTCTCTACTTCTGCTGGACGGAAATATCGGGGATCAACTCTAACAATCACATCTCCTTGCTTTACACAGTGAGCATCTTTGCCTGAAATGCTTTTTACTTTCGCAAATTCGCGTATACCCTCATTCTCAAATTCTAACTCAATTCCAAGTTCCAAAGCAGAAATTCGAACAAATTCACGCACACTTATTTGTTTTCCGGTTGCAATAACAAAATCTTCAGGCTCCTCCTGTTGCAGCATTAGCCATTGCACTCGAACATAATCCTTTGCGTGACCCCAATCTCTCAAAGCATCCAAGTTCCCTAAGTACAAACAAGTTTCCTGTCCTTGAGAAATATTTGCAAGAGCTCGAGTTATTTTTCGAGTTACAAAAGTCTCTCCTCTTCGAGGAGACTCATGATTGAATAAAATACCATTACAAGCATATATACCGTATGACTCTCTATAATTTTTAGTAATCCAATAGGCATACATCTTCGCTACTGCATATGGTGACCTGGGATAGAAGGGCGTTGTCTCCCGCTGCGGTACTTCTTGCACCTCACCAAATAACTCTGATGTGGAAGCCTGATAAAACCTTGTTTTTTTATCTAACTTTAAAAAACGAATCGCCTCCAATAATCTTAGTGTGCCAGTTCCATCAACATCAGCGGTATATTCAGGGGACTCAAAAGATACAGCCACATGAGACTGAGCACCTAGATTATATATTTCATCGGGCTGGACTTGATGTAAGATCCTAGTGAGATTAGAAGTATCAGTGAGATCCCCATAATGTAAATGCAATCTGGAATTAGGTAAATGTGGATCTTGATATATATGATCAATACGTTCGGTATTTAAGGAAGATGACCTTCTCTTTATACCATGTACTTCATATCCTTTTTCAAGTAAAAATTCTGCGAGGTATGATCCGTCCTGCCCTGTAACACCCGTAATCAAAGCAACTTTTTCTTTATCCACTTTTACATCCTTAATTTAAATATACTTATTTTTTTGTTTGATAATATAAATTACTCATCTTGTGCAGAATAATGGCTGTAATAAGACAAGTACCAATCGCAAAATTTTTTAATACCCTGATCTATCGTCGTCGAAGGTCTATAATTAAAATCCTCCACCAAATTTTGAACGTCAGCGTAAGTATTTAAAACGTCTCCTGGTTGAATCGGCAACATTTCTTTTTTTGCTTTTTTCCCGAGATATTTTTCAAGACACTCTATATAATCAAGAAGATCAACGGGGCTATTATTCCCTATATTATAAAGTCGATACGGAGCGTTACTACTTGATGACTCCGGTTTATCACTATTCCATTTTGGATTACTTTTTGCAGGAGTATCTAGTACCTTCACAACACCCTCAATTATGTCATCAATAAAAGTAAAGTCTCTCTTGTGTTTGCCAAAATTGAATACTTTGATAGATTTTCCATCCATAATAGCTCTTGTAAACTTTTGTAAAGCCATATCAGGCCTGTCATATGGTCCATATACGGTGAAAAACCTTAACCCTGTAGTAGGAATCCTATACAGGTGACTATAAGAGTGAGCCATTAGCTCATTAGCCTTCTTCGTAGCAGCATAAAAACTTACTGGATGGTCAACACTATGATTAACCGCGAAAGGCTCTCTAGTATTTGACCCATAAACAGAGCTTGAGGAGGCATAGACCAAATGTTTTACGTCACTTTGTCGGCATCCTTCCAAAACATTTGCGAATCCTAGTAAATTACTATCAACATAGGACGATGGATTTTCAATTGAATACCTAACACCGGCCTGTGCAGCCAGATTTACCACACTGTCAAAGTGATGGCCCGAAAAAAGTTCTTCCATTTTAAATCTGTCCGCAAGGTTGATCCTTAGATGCTTATAGTTTGCATGATGTATGTGCCTTTCTAAACGTGCAGTTTTTAAATTCACGTCGTAATAATCATTATGGTTATCAATGCCTATAACTGAATCACCCCTTTTCAAAAGCCTTAGGCACAAAGCCGAGCCGATGAAGCCCGCACTACCAGTTACTAATACTTTCATCATTATTCTCTATTTTTTCAGCCCTCATTGAATAAATCTCGTGTGAAAACTTTCTCATTAACATCAATAAGTTCATCTGACATTCTATTTGCAATAATCAGTTCACTTCTGATTTTAAATTGTTCTAAATCTGTAACTACTTCAGAATTGAAAAAGCTGATATCTCTCAAAACAGGCTCGTAAACTATTACGGTAACTCCTTTCGATTTCAAGCGTTTCATTATCCCTTGGATAGAGGATGCTCTAAAATTATCAGAGCCAAACTTCATGACCAATCTATGGACGCCTACAATTTTAGGCTTTTTATCAAGAATCATGTCTGCAATAAAGTCCTTCCGTGTAACATTAGCATCTACAATCGCAGAAATTAAGGAATTAGGCACATTTCTGTAATTTGCTTTAAGTTGTTTGACATCTTTGGGCAAGCAATAACCGCCATAACCAAATGAAGGGTTGTTGTAGTAATTTCCGATGCGAGAATCAAGGCAAACCCCCTCTATAATTTTCGAAGAATTCAGCTGATGGATTTGAGCAAACGAATCGAGCTCATTAAAGAAAGATATTCTCATTGCTAAATAAGTATTAGCAAATAATTTGATTGACTCCGCTTCCGTAGAACTGACATATATTATTTCGATATCTTTCTTTTCAGCTCCTTCAACTAGGAGTTTTGAAAAAGCTTCCGCATTTTTTGAGCTCCCGCCAATAACTATACGAGATGGATATAAATTATCATACAAAGCAGATCCCTCCCTCAAAAATTCGGGAGAAAACAGTAAACTATTACACTGAGTCTTCAATCTTAACTTTTCAGTGAAACCGACAGGCACCGTAGATTTTAAAATAATAGTACATTTTGGGTTAATCCTTAAAACATCATCAACCACACACTCCACAGACTCCGTATTAAAGAAATTATTTTTTTCATCATAATCTGTAGGAGTTGCAATAATTACGAATTGAGAATTTGCATAAGCTTGTTCCAGATCCGCTGTGGCAATCAAATTAAGCTTTTTGATT
The DNA here is from genome assembly GCA_002710745.1 of Porticoccaceae bacterium. GTDB lineage: Bacteria > Pseudomonadota > Gammaproteobacteria > Pseudomonadales > Porticoccaceae > AAA300-D14. The sequence goes on along the minus strand of PALW01000062.1, from coordinate 24,377 downwards.
TCAAAATAATTTTGAATATCCTTATCTTCAATTGGGGATATTCTTTTATTAATTTTGTCTCTTTTTTCTTGATCTATTTCTAACAGTGTTACGTTGTTTTGCTGGGCAAGCAAAACTGCCAACGAAAGACCAACATAACCCGCACCTACTACCGTAATGTTCATCTGTTTCTCCAAAACAAGCTCGATCTCAAAAGGAGGACGAACTCCAATTCACACCCCTAAATTATAAAAAACGAAATCAGATTATATATTTAATATAGACTCTGCCTTCACCAAGCAGATAGGCCACCATCAACCGAAATTACTTGACCAGTAACGTAGGTAGATGCATCCGAAGCCAAGTATATTGCTAAAGGAATTAGCTCACTGGGAAAAGCCATTCTGCCCATAGGAATACGGTCAGAGTATGCTTTAGAAAAAACAGAGTTTTGACCGCTAGATACGCCTCCTGGAACCAAACAATTTACTCTAATTTCCTTAGAAGCCCAATATGTTGCTAACCACTTAGTAAACCCCACTACAGCCGCTTTCGAAGCAGAATAAACGGCAGGACTATTGATCTCCATACCTAAATATTCAGAGCCTTTATATATCCTATTATCTGGACCACTTAAACCATAAATAGATGAAGTTTGAACTATAGAACCACCTCCAACCTTAATCATATGTGGCCCAACAGCTTGAGCCATCAAAAACATTCCATCTATATTTACGGACATTACTTGTCGCCAAACATCTATCGAATACTTTTCGAATGACTCAAAAAAGTCATGCAAATTCGCAGTTTTGGTAGCTGCATTGTTAAAAAGAATATCAATATGACCAAATGTTTTAACTACTGCGTCCACGCATAATTTAACTGATCTATCACTAGATACGTCGCACTCAAAAATACTCAATTGCCCTTTTTTTATGTCGAGTTGAGCTGACCACTCCTCAATCTCATTCAGATTAACATCAATTAGAGCAACAAAAGCACCAACATCTAGAAGGCCCTCACATATTTTTCTACCAAGCAATCCGCTGCCGCCTGTTACTAAAGCAACCTTTTCATCGAGACAGAATTTTTTTAGAATTTTCATGGTATTTACCATTTTATGATATGAAGTTTTTTCAAAGCGGGCATATCTTAAGTTAATCTTTGAAATCCAGAATGCTTCACACCAGAGATTAAAAATCTTTCTGGATGCCCAGACTCTATTGCGGACTTAATAATCTTAAACGACTCGACAGAATCTTTATGGAACTCCTCTAGAACCTCATCATCATATGCATAAGTTGTATACACGCTAGATCCTAATAAATGTCCTCGCTTTAACATTTCTTGTGTGTAAATTGTTTGAAGACAAGCTCCGCTAGAGTAGTTAAAATCTATATGAGTGAGTGGCTCTAAACCCGAAATACTTACATCTAATCCTGTCAATTCTGCTATATCATTCCAACTTTTATTAATTTTTTTTCCACACTCAGTGAGACGCAAATGAACTTTGCGCTTCTCATACTTTTCTAGTGTTGCTAAAGCTGCTGTAAAACCTACCCGCTCTGTCCAAAACGTGGAACTAACAAACGTTCCCTGCGCTGCATCCATTACTTTGGAAGTACCCACAATAGCGGAAATTGGAAAGCCGTTACCTAATGCCTTGCCGAATATCGCCATATCTGGGTGAACACCATAGGTCATATGGACACCCCCAAAATTAACACGAAAACCAGAGGTAATCTCATCAAAAATCAATACAATCCCCTGCTCTCTTGTAATCTCTCTAATACCTTCCAAAAATCCTTGATTAGGAGCAGATCCTCTCATGGGCTCCATAATTACGGCTGCAATTTCTCCTTTATGGCGAGCTACTAGATTACAAAAACCATCTAGATCGTTATATGTAAAAGGAAGTGCTGTACCAGTCAAGTTCTTAGCAACTCCATCACTGGACAGACCCGCCAAAAGCTGTTGATTAAGGTTGGTAGCATCCTCTATATTTGAAGATAAATACCAGTCATGCCATCCGTGATAACCACAAAATAAAACCTTATCTCTCTTAGCATGAGCTCTCGCAATCCTTATAGCAATCGAGCAAGCCTCTCCCCCTGACCTTGAAAATCTGGCCATGTCAGCCCAATGATGGAGACAAACTAACTTTTCTGCTAATTCAACTTCTTCGTACGAGTTTAGCGATGACATAGAGCCTCGGTCTATAGAATCTTTAACGCGAGAATTTACGTCCGCATCAGCATAACCTAGAACACAGGAGCCAACACCCATAGTAGCAAAATCATTAAACTCATTATCATCAAGATCCCAAATTTTATAACCACTAGCTTTGGAGTAATATGATGGCCAAAGATTAGGCAAAAACATCTCTGATCGCTTGGATAAGAGCTGATTTCCTCCAGGAATTATAGTCTTAGCTTTTTTCCATAATTCTTGACCTTTACCTCGTTTAGTTACCATTTCTATTTCCTCAACTCCTCATGGGTAGTGTTAAATTTTCCAAACTCCAAAATCAGACTCTTTAAACAACAAGTAATAATTCTTCGGATTCCCTATATATGTTGTATTATCTTTTATAGTCTTATCAATAACTAAAGAATCGCTACCAACAGCACAGTTATTACCTGTCACTGACCTTCCCAAAATAGACGCCCCCGGGTGCAAGGTTAGGAACTTTCCTAGTGAAGGCTTGAAACCTTTATTAGCACCTATACCGCAGCGCTGATAAACCAAAAGATAGTCACTATACGATGCTCTTCCCAGAACCGTGCCTAACGGATGGATAAATAAGAATATATTTGGTAACTCAACTTCATAAAAAGCGTCGATACCATGAAGACTTTTATTTAATAAATAAATTTTTGATGCTAACTCAGAATTATTAAGATCCTTATACGCTAAATAACTCATCAAGTAGAGGTACATACTGTATTGATCTCCATTCAAATGATTAAATATCGATGTCTTACCATCACAAAAGTACTTAATATTTATCTTACTAAAACAAAATTCGAGTTTGTTTAAAGCTAAACTTTGAAGCTTGAGCAAATCTTTAATACAAACTAAGGGCTTTGACGGGAAAAAACTATTCAATTGAGACACCAAATATCCTGCCAATTCCTGTTCTTTCAAACTAATCCGAAACTGCATATTAATAAACTCAAAAAGGTAATTAGTTTTTATAAAATAAAAACAAACTTTATAATTTACGCAAGTATGGTAATTTTTTACCCAGTTCGCTCCTGAGCTCGAAAAATCCAGATCCCATAAAATTGAAAAGATTTCCCGTCGCCACTCCAGAGATACTTTTCAAACTTAATGCTTCAAAAAAATGAAGCGGCTTCCCGGCGCCACCAGAAGCAATAATTGGAACTCTAACATCCTCTAGTTCCTTGAAAATATTCAAATCTAAACCAAAACCAGTACCATCACGGTCTATACTAGTAATAAATAGTTCTCCCGCACCAAGATCTTCGGATTGTTTTGAGACATCTAAAAGTGATCCAATTCTCGTCTGACCATAATCACAAAACACATCGTATTTCCCAGAAACATAACGAACATCCATAGATGCGACAACCGATTGAGATCCATATCTTTTTGAGATTTCAGAAATCAAGTCAGGTGAATTACCCAAGGCCCAATTTAAACTTACTTTATCGGCTCCAGCCTGGAAACATCTCGACACATGGTCAAGTGTTCTTATGCCTCCGCCTAAAGTTAATGGTACAAAAATCTTTGCCATTAGGTTTTTAACATCCTCTTCGAGCTGGGATGAAACTGGTTCATTAATTCTATCTCTTGATACATCGAGAATAATTAATTCATCAATATAATCACCAATTTTTAAAAATTGGAATTTTTCTAAAAGCCATTGAGTATCGCCGACCTTTTGCAGACCGAAATTTCTACTTAGATGAAAGCTTCCATTTTGGTAAAATAGAACGAAAATAATACGTTTCTTTAACATTCATAGGCTCGGCGGATTAATTCCAGACCTTTAGTACCAGATTTTTCTGGATGAAATTGCGTCCCAAAAATATTTCCAGCATGGAAAGCTGCAATAATTTCTGCTCCTTCATAGTCGCACTCCGCTGTCTCAAACAACATAGAACGCTGATCGATGCCGAATGAGTGAACAAAATAAAAGTCACTACCAATCATGGATTCTAAGAAACTACTCTCACCTCCAGAAATGATGGTATTGAATCCAACATGAGGTATTTTCCCAATACATCGTTTATTTTTTAAATTGACAACTTTTGTATCTATTAAACCCAACCCTTCAAGTTGTCCTTCTTCACTATTTTTACATAACAACTGCATACCCAAACAAATCCCGAATATTTTAATATTGTCTAAATCGAGTGACTGAAGTTTTGCAAACATACCACTCGATTTAAGAGCGGTTACCCCAGAATCAAACGAACCTACGCCAGGAAGAATTAACATCTTATATGAATTTAGTCGCTCTGGATTTGTAACTACCTCGTGTTTAATTTGTAAAAATTGGATTGCGTTCAGAATAGAACGGATATTATTTATTGAGTAATCAATAATGCCAATCATTAGATAATCTCAAACTTTGGAGTAAAATTATGTCCATCAAAAGTAAATAGCTCTGTATTTGCCCATTTAGAGAGCACCTGATCAAATTCCGCACGCGACATTTGATAATAATCTAAATATTCATCTACGTATGTTTCTGGTAACTCATTATCGTATAGAGATGCAAGTTGGACTGCCTGCTCTCTTGTCATCGCTCCACGCCTGATATCTATTCCTGCGTCTTGCGTTGCTCTACCAAATCCAAACTTTAAGTACATTAGATAGGTATGAAGATCATACAAAACATTATCATTTTGTGCGAAATTGGTATATGTGCCAGAATTTTGCTCCTCTCTCTCTTGAAGACCACAATGCTCCTTCGCAATCATATAATTTCTATAGGAATCCCAGTCTTCATAATATGACCAATGAGCCAACTCAACCTTAGAGTTCTTATCTGGAAACGTCCAAAAATATGCATCACTTTCATTCAAATCCCTAAATGTCTTATCAACTTCGTTCTCTAGGAACACATTTTTCGCAAAATCTGGAGTGAAAATAGGTCTATACTTTGAGTCATTCGATCCGCCATATTCTATCTCTCCATTCTCTCCATACATTATTAGGCTTATATTAAATGCTTCAGCAATTCGCAGAACAGCACTAAAGATTCCAGTTGTCCAGCCATATAAAGGTCTGCCTTGTTCAACAAAACCACGGATATTCATTTTTCTGAGAGCCTCATAGGGAAGATTCACTTCCAATAATGTATATCCAGATTTTTTAAAATTTTCCAGATTTGTGTAACCTATATTCGAGCGTGTAGGAGGATGAACAGTCACACAAAGGGGATTTAAACCATACTTGTGCTTACAGTTATAAGCAACATATGAACCATCTTTACCCCCACTAACGGGAACTATCAGGTCATATGGCCCGTCATTTTTGTGTCTTGTAAATAACTCTTTCAGTTCGCGTTCGCGCCCCTTCCAATCGAGTGTTTTTTTCTCTTCAGACCAGACACATGCATTGCAACGTCCCTGTGAGTCAAATTCAATTCTGTTTCTAGTGGACATATTCAAACAGGTACTACACCAAAAAACGCCTTCAATCGCCATCATACTACCCTTAAAAAGTTGCCATATTATTAACTGTACTAACTATCTAACTTATTCAAATTAGCAAGAATTGCCTCGATGCATATAAAATCCACCATCTCATCAACCTCAAAAGACTTCCAGCGTGGAACCTTAAATCCCATCGTTCTCGAATGATAGAAATTTTTTTCCCTTTCCAAGGCACTAACTTCAGACGCATACAAAGTTCCTTCAAGAAAGTATAATTCCTCAACATCCTGCCTTCTGCGTAGGGTGCTAAAATCAGTCGCAAAAGCGGGTTGTAATATTCCATTATCTCCGCTTTTTACGGCATACTCTGGGTGAGTAGCCTCTATAGCTGCTATCCCGACAACCGAGTCTGCTACCTTTTGATTCCGCTCCAATAGAAGTAGTGCCTTTGAAATATCTTCGCAATCCGTAAGTGGGGACGTAGGTTCAAGCATAACAACATAGTCATAGAAATCTTTTAAATACTTTAGTTCTTCCAACACATGCAAGATAACATCTACGCTTTTTGCTTGGTCTGAAGCTAAATACTCAGGTCTTAAAGAAATCACCTCAGCACCAGCTAATCTTCCGATATCAGCTATTTCCGTGCAGTCCGTTGATAAAAGCACTCGGTCTACATGATTGCACATCACGGCAGCCTCAATAGGCCAGGTAACTAAAGGCTTTCCAGCAAGTACTTTTTTGTTTTTCCTAGGGAGCCCCTTCGAACCTCCTCTTGCAGTAACTATGGCAACTACTTTTTTCCCGTTAATCAATTTCGATTTCAACCTTGTATTCTAAAATCAGATCATCTATTACTTTTATTGTATGCTCAGCTATCATGTCAATTTCATCTTGAGATAAAGATATTGAAGATGGAAAACTAAAACCTGCCTTAGACAAGTTGATGCTGGTATTAAGATCTTTGACTTTTTTGGTGTTTTTCTCAAATGCCGGCATTACACTCATTGGATAAAACATGGGACGAGTATCTATTCCCGCAAGTCTCAGTTGATCACATATCATGTCTCGAAAGCGAACGAGAGCCGGAACTAACTGTAACGTAAACAACCAATAACATTGATCTGCATCAGATCTTACAAATTGTTTTTTAAAGTAACCCGAAGGTAGTAATCGTGATTCATACTGAGACCAAATCTTTGACCTGTTAGATACAAACTCTCCAAATTTTTCTAACTGTGCACAACCAATAGCTGCTTGTATATTAGTCATACGGTAATTGTATCCTACAAATTCGTGCCAATATCTTTTGGATGGTGACATACCATGATCACGCATCATCTTTGCTTTCTCGAGATGAGCGTTCTCCCTCAAAACTAAAGCTCCACCCTCCCCGCAAGTGATAACTTTGTTTGCAAAGAATGAGAAAGCAGCTGCATCGCCAAAAGAACCAACTGGTCTTCCATATAACTTAGCTCCAAGCGCCTCCGCACAGTCATCAATTATCAATAATTTGTATTCTGAAGCAATGGCCATTATTTCTGAAATTTGACATGGAGTACCATATAAATGCACTACCATTATAGCTTTTGTTGATGGACCGATAGCTCTCACAATGCTTTTTGGACAAATATTCCAATCGTTCTCTGAAACATCCACTAGCACCGGAGTTGCACCGGCATGGAGAATGGAATTGATAGACGCTCCAAATGTCAGATTTGGAGCAATTACTTCATCACCTTCACCAATCTCGAGTGCTTGCATAGCAAGATGCAGCGCTGTTGTGCCGCTACTAGTAGCCAGGCATCTACCTCCGCAAAATTCACTTAATTCAGATTCGAATCTGTCGACATAAGCACCTTGTGATGAAATCCAATTTGAATCAATGCAATCATTAACAAATTCCTTTTCTCTACCTTTAAGGCTGGGCTCCATTATTGGAAGCCTGTTGAGTCGAGATTTAGCCGCAAAATCTACAACAAACCCTTCAGAGTTTAATAGAGGAATCATACTTATTTGATGCTTCATGAGATTTCTTTGTATTTCACTGTCCGAGCAAAAAATAGGTAAGGTTAAGGCATTTTTATTACAATAAAGATCAAGAATTTCATGCTGAGAGGCCCCTGCTATTAATGCTCGCCGAATATCTCCATCTGTCAGGGTTCCATAAAAAACTCTATCTTTTTGGACAAATAATATTCCTTCTCCATTCAAATCAATAGCCTTAAGAGCATCCATCAAGGTTGAGGTATTTTCTATACAAAGATCTTGTAATTTTAACATTATTTCAGCAATTCTTTAGTTAGTTCATACTGAGATTTAAGTATTTTTTTGTTACTCTCGTAGACTTCTAGAGAAAAATAACAAGCTTTCTTATTGATAAATGGCCAAAACCATGATTTATCGGTTATCCGACTATTGGTATCCTCAAAGCCGTCGTTATCACTAAAATGATATCCCCAAGTCACATTTTTAAAATGTGTCAGGTATTCCTGCGGTGAAAAGCCTAAGGTTTTAGAAGAGACCTTTAAGTGCGCGACATCTATCAATAATCCAACGTTATCATCTGTCTTGGACATTAACTCATCAGCCTCATTAATCTCAACCATCATTAAAGGATTATCGCCAAATTCAAGATGATTTCTTGTAGAGAGCACATTATTCTCTATCATCAACTTGACATTTCTAGCCTTGGCATAACGTGATAATTCATTTGTGCGAGATATAAAAATCGATAAACTTTTTTGTCTCGGATTCAAACTTCGTTTTCCAATTGTTTCTCCTAACTCTGTCACCAACGGATCAACAAGATAACCCGCATGGAAACTATAAAATCGGCAACCAATATATGATGAATAATCAATAGCTAACTTGGCATGACGTAAGCTACTTACAGCAATTTCATTGTTGAGTGATGCTAAATTAAAGACAAATGGAACTTCATATGGTGGAAAGTAATTATGTATAGCCAGACTATTATCTAAACTAAGTTTTTTTAGCTTATTCTTTATCTCACCGGTGTAGCGACCGCCAGACAATTCAAAGGCATTAATATCAACCTCATTAAGACTTTCAACTACTTTATCAAAAGACAAATTAGGGAATCCCCCTGTGGAAAGATAGACCATCGTTAAATCGGTCTCGCAGGACTTCCAACCATTACTTGAGACTCAATTATTACAGACTCAATCAATGTGGACCCTGCCCCAACAATCGTCTTACTTGCTACTGCTTTTTTATCCAAAATGGTACTATTTGCTCCTACTAAAACTTCATTTCCTAAAACAACTCGACCGCATATAGTGGCACCTGGAGCCACATGGCAATGATTTCCGACAATGGTTTCATGTTCTATTACGCAGGATGAATTAAATATATTGTTATTTCCAATCTGGACATTTGCACCTATCACAACTTGCGGGCCAAATATATTTCCTTCTCCTAAATTTAAGCTTGTATCAACTGAAGACTCAGGATGAATAAAGGACTGAAAAGAGAAACCAGCTTTAGAATATTTATTAAAAAGATCTTTCCTCAACTGATTATCCCCAATGGCAAGCACTAGCTCCCGATAACCCATAGAGTAAAAATAGTTCAAATCAAGTATTGATCCAACTATTTTATTACTTAGAATTTCTTCAGACGGATCATACACCTCATCAACAGATATCAGACCTTTAATTGGCCGACTAATTTTATTCAATACGGATATTACGAACCTAGCATGTCCGCCTGTGCCAACCATTAAGATATCGTTTTTTTGGTTTGACATAGATTTTACTTAAAATCTCCGTATTCCAAGATCTTTCCCTTTTTTAATTCTCGGGAAGCCTTTCTGCCTACGATAACTGGAAGAACGTTAGCATATATGCCTGAGCCTGGACGTTTCAAAGTAAAATCATGCTCGTCTAGAACTTGACCCTCTCGAACATCTTTAGCGAGAAATAAACTTTTTCTAGATATTTTTCGCATATCTTTTTCTTCGATTTGAATTGATTTCACTTTCGATCCCAGACTTGCCTCGGTTATTCTAATAGCCTGAACTAAAGCCCTAAACTCCTCTGGCGTGCTAGAGGCTTTATGGTCCGGACCGACCATATTACGGTCTAATGTAAAGTGTTTTTCGACTATTGTAGCTCCAAGGGCAATCGAAGCTGCAGCTGGAATAGATCCTTCAGCATGATCTGAAAAACCGACTGGAAGGCCAAATGCCTCTTTCAAAGTAGTTATTACTCTAAGGTTAAGACTCTGGTAAGAACATGGATAGTTGGCAACACAATGAAGCAATGCAACATTGTCAATGTTCTCTTTTTTATAAATAGAAAGCACTTCCTCTATCTCACCTAAAGATGCCATACCTGTTGAAATAATTACTTTTTTCCCGGTGGATGATAAAAATTTATGCAATGGCAGATCTACTATATCTGCTGACGCTGTTTTGAAAATATTTACTCCTAACTTATTTAAAAATACTGCACTCTCAATGTCATAAGGAGTAGATATGAATTCTATTCGTTTAGCCTTACAATAATTAATAACTGGCTCATGATCTTCGTACTTAAACTCAAGATTTTGAATCATTTTAAAATGACTTTCGTTTTTATCAGTAGTAGACATTTGATAGTGAACTTTTGGTGTATTTTTACTAACGAGCCTAGAAGCTTGGAATGTTTGGAATTTTACCGCATCCGCTTGACATCTTTTTGCCTCATCAATCATTTTGTACGCTAAATCAATACTACCTCCATGATTTACTCCAATTTCTGCAATCACGAAACACTTTTCACCTTTAAACATTTTTATCCTCAACCCTCATGAATATATTCATAAATATAATTCCCTGTAGATTTCCGAATACTGCTTTGCAATCCCTTCAGGTTTGAATCGATTCGCATTTTTGTATCCGTTCTCGATAAGCATGACTCGATATTCTTTATCTTGCATAATCCGTAGCAATCCAGCTCTGATATCATTGATATCGAAGGGATCAACGAGGCAAGCCGAATCACCAGCAACTTCAGGCATAGAAAGCAAGTTACTAGTAATAACTGGTCGTCCAACCGTGTTTGCCTCGATAATTGGCATACCAAACCCTTCATATGTCGATACAAAAGAAACTAAGTGACAATCAATATATTCCGCCACCATTTCTTCATCCGATAGTGCAAACGAATTAGTGAAATCAATTGCTTTATCCGCCAAAACCATCAATTGTTGTTTCGACAACTTCCCAATGATATGAAGTGTGCATGGCAAACCTTCAATAGCCGCGCATAAGCGCTCCAAATTTTTATTTTCGGCCGTGCCAACTTGAAGAATCTTAGGCTTTTCAGCTTCAAATTTGTAAGGTGCCTTTTTATATTTCGGAGAAATGCAAACAGGGACCACCTTTATTTTTTCAGCATCACAACACAAGAGCTTTACCAATTCGTTTTTGCTAGATTGGGATATGGTACTAATTAGTTTTACTCTTTTTTCTGGAATTTTAAACCAGAATAAAAAATAAAGTTTTCGCTTGAGTCCTTTCATTCGATCCAAAGCCTGTGAATCCAGAATTGTTAATAAAGTTTTATTTTTAGTAAGAAGAAAACTTAAAAACGTTACATCGCCGGTTATATGATTTACTTCTCCCTGCCTAAAAAATGCTTCTATAATATTATAGAGCCGTCTAAAGAAACCTCTACTCAAGAATCGCGATTGAACTACAATCGGTTCAATATCTTCAGACATCAACTTTCTCGTAGTTTCAAACGTTCCCTCAACGCTAAAATAGTTCGCTTCTGGTTTGCGATGAAAAAATACAACTTTCATATTTTTTCATAATCATTTAAAGATAACATAAGGGCTTTTTTCATCATTTCTCCGACCACATCGCTCATATTAAGCTTTGCTTTCCAACCCAATCTTTTCATTGCCTTATCAGGCAAACCACAGCTACTCATTATGTCAGAGGGCCTAAACAAGGATTCCTCAACCATAACGTGATCCCGCCAGTCTAACCTCACGCAACTAAAAGCCTCGTTAACAAAATCCTGTAAAGAACTTCTTTTGCCTGTCGCGATAACAAAGTCTTCTGGCTCATCAAGCTGCAACATTCTCCACATAGCATCAACATAATCAGGTGCCCACCCCCAATCACGACTGATTTTTATATTACCCAATTTAAGTTTTTCATTACTCCCCTTGGCTATTCGAGATGCAGCTAAAATTATCTTTTGTGTAACAAAATGCTCGGGTCTCAGGTGAGACTCATGATTGAAAAGAATTCCAGAACAGGCGAATAAATCATAGCTCTCGCGATAATTGACAACCTCCCAATAAGCAGTTGCTTTAGCAATTGCATATGGACTTTTTGGTCTAAAAGCCGATGATTCATCAGCAAATGATTTTGAGTCCATGTTTCCAAAACACTCTCCAGAACATGCATTGTAAAAGCGGATTGATTTTTTTGAGAAACGAATTACCTCCAATAAATTCAATGTTCCCAATGCATGACTTTCAAGAGTTTCGACAGGCTGTTCGAAAGATAGCCCCACTGAACTTTGACCTGCTAAGTTGTATAGCTCGTCCGGTGCGATTTCTGTAATAACTTTTTGAACGCTGCGGAGGTCCACAAGAGACATTGAAATCGTGTCCACTTTTTCACGTATCTTCAGTCGTTTCAGATTTTCGAAGTTGCTCATTTCAGCGTCTCGAGCGGTACCAACAACTCTATAACCTTTACTCAAAAAAAGTTTCGCAAGCCACGATCCATCTTGGCCAGAAATACCACATATTAACGCCACTTTATTCATATAAACCCAGCAAAAATGATTTCTTAGGACCGCTAAATAACTTTTTAAAAGCAGTCATCTTTATTTTAAATAAACCCACTAACTTATTTTAAAAACTGAAATCTTTAGGTACCAGTAATTTAGTGATATTCACACTAAACCTATAAATGGGACTGATTTGATAAACTAGTCGAAAACATTACTCGATTTGTCTTCCATACTTGTCCTCAAAGAGAACAATGTCATCCTCGCCTAAGTAGTTTCCCACCTGAACCTCAATCAACTCAAGCGGCAATTGACCTCTATTTTCTAAAGCATGAACAACCTCTTTGCCATGGTAAGTGGACTGATTTACTTCAAGATCAATGCTTTCGCCACCGTAGTGAACAGTTGCCGTCCCTGCTACGACAACCCAATGTTCTGAGCGATGATAATGCAACTGGACACTCAGCTTGGCACCTGGGTTTACGGTAAGTCTTTTGACTTGATAACCCGATCCAATATCTACCGAATCATACTTTCCCCATGGTCGATAAACCTCACGATGCAATTCCCACTCGTCTCTGGAGTCTAGTTTTAATTGCGCAACGATTTCTTTTACGTCTTGAACACTGTCTTTCTGCGCCACCATCACAGCATCTGCGGTAGAAACAATAACTAAATCCTTAACTCCCACTGCGGCAACTAATTTATTATCAGACCTGACATAACAATCATTCACGTTATGAAGCAAAACATCACCCAGAACTGCGTTATCATTTTTATCTTTTTCACTCACGTTCCAAAGAGATGACCATGACCCTATATCACTCCAACCCGCATCCATAGGCACTACAACTGCATCTGAAGTATTTTCCATAACAGCATAATCAATCGACTCAGATGGGCATTCTGAAAAAACTTTCTTGCGAACCCTCAAGAAATCTAAATCAAAATCAGCACTTTGCATTGCAGTTTTACAAACTTGGTATATTTCTGGCCTAAACTTTTTTAATTGACTGAGGTATTGACTTGCTCTAAAAAGAAACATTCCACTATTCCAATAATATTGTCCTGAACTAACATAATCGTTAGCTACTTCAATTGAGGGTTTTTCAATAAATTTTTCTACTAAATATCCTCCAACTAAATCACAGCCTCTTTTTATATAACCATAACTGGCATTGGGCTCAGTGGGAACAATGCCAAAAGTTACAAGCTTACCTGATTCAGCCAATGGAATAGCGTTAGTTACAGATTTCTCAAAAGCATCTTGATCTTGAATATCATGATCAGCGGAAAGAACAAGAAGAAGAGGATCTTCACTAATGGTTTTAAGTGCAGCTAAGGCGACAGCTGGAGCAGTATTTCTGCCTACGGGCTCCAAAATAATCGAGCCGAGCCTATCAATCTCACGAAGTTGTTCCGCTACAAAAAACCTATGTTCTTCATTACAAATAGTAACAGAGGCATCCAAAGTAAAACGATCCAATCGACCAATAGTCTTTTGAAGCATTGTACGTTTACCATTTAAAGCTAAGAATTGTTTCGGATGAGTGGCTCGAGACATGGGCCATAGACGCGTGCCAGATCCTCCTGCCATAATAACTGCACAAATACCCATAGTAGATACCTTTCTTTAAATTAACACTGTGAATAATAAATATTCAAAATACGCTTTTATCTGACTCTGACAATAAACCATTTTGTTACATCGGACATAACTATAGAGAGTAAACGATTATCAGAGTCTCAAGAGCCACTCTTTTTTAAAAGCTCAATAATCCTAATTTTCATTTTAGGATCTCTCATGCCTAACGCAAGGTTAGCGGACAAGAATCCCTCCTTGCTGCCGCAGTCATAGACATCGGCATCTGTTTTTAAAGCATTCAATCCATCAGTCTTCAATAGCTTATCCAGCGCATCTGTTAGCTGAATCTCACCACCCACGCCAGCCCTTGTATTTTCAATTAAATCAAGAGCTCTTGAGGGCAGAATATAACGACCTAAAACCGCCAGATTAGAAGGCGCATCCTCTAGAGATGGTTTCTCAACCAAGCCCTGGAGAGGCATAGTTTCATACGGTAATATTTCCTCTCCATTAAGATCAGCAACCCCATATTTCTCTACTGCACTGAAATCAACTTGTTCAACCATTATCTGACCCACTTTTGTCGTGTTCCAAGCTTCCACCAACTTCGCAAAACTATAATTTCTATCACGCACCTCTTTGTCAAGAACCAAGACATCAGGCAAAAGGACAGCGAAAGGCTCATTATTTAGAAGATGCTTAGCACACAGTACCGCGTGGCCGAGACCTAAGGCATCGGCCTGTCTTATGGAGGTAACTTTTACATGCTTTGGAAGAATATTCTTAACCGTCCCCAGAATTTTTTTCTTACCTTTATTTTCCAGTCGATGCTCAAGCTCATAATGAGCATCGAAGTGATTCTCGATCGCCTCTTTCCCAGCTCGGGTAACCAAAATAATTTCGGTAACACCACCAAAAATAGCCTCCTTCACCACATGCTCGATGATGGGTTGATCATAAACAGGGAGCAACTCTTTTGGTATTGCTTTAGTGGCAGGAAGCATGCGCGTGCCAAGGCCGGCTACGGGGATCACAGCTTTTTTAATTTTTGCAACCATAAATTACAACCCTATTTTTTACCAATTAAAAACTACTAAATACCAAACTTTTTCTTGATATCCATAAGCTCCTCTAAATTGAGTCTTGGGCCAAACTGCTCAACGACCTTCGCAGCACAATTATTAGCAAATTTTGCCGCCCAATCGTAACTCTTACCCAAGGTGATGGCATATAGAAAGGCACCCGCGAACATATCACCAGCACCGTTTGTATCAATAGCTTTGGCCGAGAACCCAGGACATTTCGCCAAATGTTCTCCGTCAAAGGTAACGGATCCATTTGCCCCATCAGTGATCGCAAAACACTTCGAGATACGCTCAAACTTTTCTATTGCAGATTCCAGGTCACTAGCGCCTGTAAAGGCAATTGCCTCGTCTTTATTACAAAAAATAAGATCTACACCGTTACCCATCACATCAAGCAATGCGTCACCAAACACGTCAACCACAAATGGGTCTGACAAACTTATTGCGATCTTTACACCATTTTCCTTGGCGAACTCAACAGCCTCCCTTACGACTGAGGTTCTCGCCTCACCAGTAACTAAGTAACCCTCTACATAAAACCACTTCGAATTTTTGAGAGCATCTCTATCGATCTCTTTCGAGGATAAAGTTTCACTGACACCTAGAAAAGTATTCATAGTTCGCTCAGCATCATCCGTCACCATTACTAGACACTTTCCAGTGATGCCAGAATCCTGACCCCCTCTATGGAAGTCTACTCCTGAAGAATTAAGATCGTTAACATATAGTTCGCCGTCAGCATCATCAGCCACTTTACCAGTGAAAAAGGCCTTAGCACCCAAGCTACTTGCAGCAACTACCGAGTTACACACTGATCCACCACATTTTTTGATCAACTTAAGATCCTCAGAGGAAAGCGCATCTAGCAGCTCCCTCTGACGAGCTTCGTCAACGAGTGTCATAACACCCTTATCAATCTTTGCATCAGCCAAGAATCTTTCAGACACCTCAACTTCAGTATCAACCAGCGCTCCTCCAATACCATAAATATCATACATTACCATTTAAAAAGTCACTTTTTATCAGATATTTCTTGCTGCTGGATCTCTTGTTGTAACTGCGCGATCTCTCGCTGCAGATCGTTATACTCTTGTTTTTTTTTATTCAAGAAGCGAACTGTAATGGAAGCCTTCTCCACAACTCCTTTTGGAGTAAGTAGGTAAGCATACCCCCACTTATTGCCTGATCTTTGAAAGTTATCCAGCTTGACCCATCCCACATCAATCAGAGACTTTAAGAGATAATGAGTTTTTCCTAAGCTCACGCCCAGTTCTTTAGATAATTGGCGTTGAGTTAGATCAGGGCGCTCCTGAAGTATTTTTAGGGCGCGATATTCAAGTTCTTGATTAATCATTGATTTCAAAATTTTTATATTAAAATCCGGGCAGGCTACCGCAGAACCCTGTCGACAAATGACAGGAGCCTCGCATTACTGAGAGTCCAAACTGCTACCCCATGTTCACGGAGTGAACAATACCAGCTTTCATGAGTTTTGCAAGCTTTAGGTTGTGTAATTGTTTTTGGTAACTCGATAGCCAATGGCCGATTGTCAGAAGATTTTTAAGGGAGCAAAACCGAGTTTAGATATCAAGAGAAAATTTGTTATTATCAAATACGCCAGAAAGCCCTTGAGTCAATTTATTCTGAGTTTATTGACTTATAACGAACTGGCTGGAGGGTCGATTTAAACCACCAGCAACGAAAGCGACTAAATAGATAGCGCACTGAACCAGAAATATCCAGGCCCATTGATTGCTGGTGACAGGCCACCAATCCATTATAAACCCAAGTAATGCCAACCCTGATGAGAAGAAAACTATAAGGACACCAGTCAAAGAGTTTGATAGGGTCTTTGATTTGAACCATCTTTGGCAATGGAAGTGAATCCGGTTATGAAGATGGTCGTTGTCGGGCAAAAAGACAGACCGCCCATGGATTCGTCGACGCGTGACTGTGACCAATATATCAATGCAAGGATAAGCGAAAAGAACGGCTAGAAAGGCTGCAGAGAACACTCCACTACTGAACAGATAAAGTCCATTTAACGCAAGCAGCGAGCCAAGCCCGTAAGCCCCAGCATCGCCGAGAAATAACCGACCAGAAATAATATTAAAGATAGTGAAGAGTCCACAACTTGTCATGAGTATGGCATATGTAACCGAGGGCGCCTCCATATAAAACACTATAAACGCTACCGTTATGGTTCCGGGAATTAAACCATTAGCACCGTCTGCCATATTCATAGCGTTTATAAATCCTACACAAAATACTACTGTAAGTATAAATCCGAAAAGCACGTTATCCAGCAGAAAATCTAAACCAATAAGTCCAATTTTTGGCGGTATTAGTGAGGGCATAAATACCAAACATAAACTAAATATCAGGGAAATACTTATCAATCTCGCCCTTGGGCTTAAGAAGTCGTTTATCAAATCGTCTATTAAACCAAGAGCCATACAAAAAAATGCCGATAGCCAAATAATAATAGATGCAGTTGAAAAATTAGTTGTAACAATGACTCCCGAATAAGCGCCAAAGATATACATCATCAATGATGATAAAAAAATTGCAGCACCCCCGAGTCGAGAAGCACTAATTTGACTGATGCCATGCTTATCAACAGACTCCAGAGCGTATGACTGAAAGGTAATCCACTGAAGGAACAGCATCATAATTAGTCCAGGCAACCCAAAAAGCAGGGTCGCTATGATGATCATCAACGTTAGTTTCGTAAGATCCTTGGTAGTGAACTTAAAAACTTTTTCGAACATTAACATCTCTGTACTTGCAACATTAAGATAGGTATAAGAAAAGACATTATGAAAAAAGTGCTCCAAATCCGAAAAGCTTGCAATAATAAAATTACCATTAATTTAATATCATCTATGTCCTGCTTGAACCTCTTAAATAGTGGCTCAAAAGAACCAGAGACACCGATACCAAAACGCCTGCCAAAGTCCAAATGATGCATATTACAGCTCGGCTTGGCTGAGACTTTTGCTCTGGAGTCATGCTCGGACTTACAGTTAAAAATACATAATCTGGACTTGCTTCGGCCACCATTTTATTTTTTATTTGTTCTTCGATAATAGTGTAGAAAACTTCCCTCATTTCAGCGATGGAGGTCTTTTGTATCTGCGCCGTTAAATAATTAATGTTATTTGCGATCTTAGCTATTTTTCGATTCTGCATGTGGTTGTTTAGAGCTTCGACATACATATCTAACCACTTTTTAGCAATCCTTGGGGAATAATATTCAATAGAAACAGATACAAAACCTGTTTTTTTATCCTCAGAAACCGAGAGCATTCTTGAGAACTTTTTGAAAATATTCCAACTAGAGGGTGGTCCTAATTCACCAGAGGAATTTTTCACTAACCACTTTCCTGTATTAGAATTATAAAGATTTTGTTTGATCTTTAATTGATTTAAGTCCTTATCCCAGCCTTCAGCAGCATAAACTTCCACTGCGATGTCATTATCCGTTATAAATCCTTCAACAAAGCTCCAAGACTTCATGATCTCTTGAGCGATCTGCGACTCACTACTTTCTCCATCAGCAATGCTAACTCCAGCCAAGGACGCTAGACCTCCTAATTGCCCCAGAGCACCTGAGAGGCCACCAGTATCAGACTGAGCTGGCGCCAGCAAAGCCGTTGCCGTATACTGGTTTGGCACTGACAAGGCATAGTATACAGAACCAACAGCAAAGATAGCGGTAATAGCAATAATCTTAAGCTTACCAGACCACAATACAATGAAGAGCTCCCTGAGATCTATCTCATCAATGGAATCATTAGCAATTATCTCTTTATTATCCAAACTAACACCCTTTATAATTTTAAATGATGATCTAACTTAATTGTTATTGAATGATCTTACTGCTGCTGCACCAAGTGACAGCTGATAAATAATTGTAGATACCTCTGAAAGTAGTGGGATTCCTCTGAGTATTGAAGTATTTGTATCTAATGGAACAACAATGGTATCGCCAGGACTGATAGAATCTCGATTAGATTTGAATTTGAAGAGCGACTTATTAGAGACTCTGACCTCTCCACTTGCCTTAACAATATATATATTTTTCTTGTCCGCCCTCTCTTTGAATCCCCCACTCTGCTCAATGTAATCTGACTGTGAAAACTCAGAATCGAAAAGATAAGATGTTGGGCGACGAACCTCGCCTATAATAGTAATCTCTTGACTGAGCTTAGGTATCATTAATCGATCACCATTTTTCAAAACGATTTCGCGGGATGGATCAGCTAATATCGATTCCAATGGGATTACCAAACGTCCCAGCGCCACTGCATTTTGCAGAGTTTCTATTGCCCCCTGCTGTGCACTAATTTTTTCTATATCCGCGGTAGCATCTAGAAACCTTAAATCCTCCTGAAGCAGCTTTATCAACCTGTCAATCTCCATCTGCTCCCGCTCTTCTAATGAAGCCCTCAAGAAAATTGAACCTCCGACAAAAGCCTTGTCAGAAAAACCACCTGCTCGTCGAATAACGGAGGCAAGTGTCTCACCTGGCTCAATTACATAAGTGCCAGGAAATTTAAATTCGCCCTCAAGTGCAATCGTTTCCGTAACTCTATAGTCCGGGACAGTTCGGAACTCCACATAGTCTGATGGTTGCAACTTTGAGGAAGATGGAGAATCAAGATCTGAAATTAACATTACTTTTTCGGCTTGTTCAGGATTTGACATATCTGTTCTCGAGATCTCTGCTGCTTTAGAGTAAGCTGATTCCAGCAATCCGCCGGATAAATCAATGAGTTCTTGCACGGTCATTCCATTTGAAAATGGATACTCTCCAGGAAACCTGACCGTTCCACCTGAACTCACCACCCTTGGCAAACTATTAATCGAAGCCTGGCGTTTCAATTTCTCATTAACAGAAGTCAGTGCGGCCGCCCTATCTCCATATTCAGAAAATACAATGATGCGGTCTCGAGATTTTAATACAGGATTATAATTTTCTGAAGCATCAGAAAATAAGTTATCCAACTTAAAGATATGAACCTCAATGTCGGATCGATTTTCCAGCTCTCGAACAATCAATGCAATATCCAAATCTGCATCAGGATTTAGCTTACCTCTGTCAGGAATAATATCAGAAATTCTCATTCCTTCGCGCCATGAAAATTCGCCTTCGTGACGAATAGCACCTGATAGGGTAACGATATTCTTTTTAAATTCTGTAATCGCATCAACTATGAAATGATCACCGCTTTGCAGAGTTAGAGCCTTGGCATTGGATTCGTTTAAATCAAGATCAAAAACAGTGAGAAACCCATCTTCATTTATTCTTTGTAATCTGGAACTGCTTGCAAAAGCCTTGGGTCCTAGACCACCCGCTAACTCAATTAAATCTCGAACAGACTCGCCACCCTTTAGTTCATAAATTGCGGGCCTTAGTACTTGCCCCTCGACTGAAACCAAGTCTCCAACTGTTGGGATATAAATTACGTCAGCTGGCTGAACTTGAATATCCTTGCTTGTATCCCCAACCAACAAAAGATCATACAGATCCAAACTGGCTATGAGCTTGCCCTGTCTCTTGAGCTGAATATTTCTAAGCGAGCCAATATCGCTAACCCCACCACTACTGACCAATACATGGGTAATGGTTGAAAGCGAAGATACTGTGTATGCCCCAGGCTTAAAAGCTTCACCGAGCACAAACACCTGCATCGAGCGCAGCGAACCCATGCTAATACTCACCTGAGTCCCAATGATCTGCGCAGAAATTCTGGCCTGCAACATCCCCTTAGCCTCTCCGTAAGTCAAGCCCGCCAGACCTACTGGACCCAATTCAGGAAAATCCACAAAACCCTCACGATTTATTTCAAGAGCAAATGCGTCATTGATCTTGCCATAAAACAAAATTTCTAGCGTATCACCAGGGCCTAAGAGGTAGTTTGCCGAAACTGGAATGCTAACAGCAGGAGCATAAGTTGTCGGCACATTAGCAAACAAATCATAGCCAAATGGCTTAAGATCTGAACCGGGCTCTGGTATTACTAATGTTGACAGCGTTTCCCGAGCAATCCCAACTTCAATACCCGAAGATACCGTATCTCGTTCAACTGGAGGAGGAACTTCAATCACTGGATTACGGAATACAGAAGACTTTATCTCATTACACAGCTCATCCAGATCATATCCCGCCTGACGAGCCATCACTTTATTGGCTGGCGTTGCGTTATTGCACAATCGCTCTAAATCCTCTAACTGTTGAGAGAACACACTAACAGGTAGAACCCATCCAACAACAATCGCACTAAAAATCCAAAATCCCGACAATTTTAAATGTTTCATAAACAATCGATTCTCTCAAAAAAATTAATATAATTCTGTAGACTCTTCATTTTAGCTTGGTTAAAGTCAATACGGTATATTTTTCATCGACAATTTGTCTTATTAAGATAATATCATTAGCCTCGTTAACTAAAATATTGTTACTATCACCGACCATTTGGTCGCAATATTGAGAGAAAAGAACTACTCTTAATTTCTTTTTATTTTCCCATCTACCGCAGCTTTGCTGCAATACAATCCTATTTTCTCTCTTAAAATTACGTGCGTTACCAACATCATTTATTTCCATATTTAACTGATATCGACCCATTCCTTTTGCCTCTCTTACTACCCAACCATCAAACAATACCTGATCACCGGCTTTGTTTGAAAATAATATACCCGCTGATGTGGACACTGCATAAACGACAGACTCATAATCAGAATAGCTAACAGACCAACTGTTCTCGGAGAGATCCATAGGCGGATCATTAATAAGCTCTGTTAAATAGGTTAATTGTCTCGATTGAAGTATGCAACCAGAAAGAAAGATTGAAACAAAAACAAAAATTAAATTAAGCTTCCTACAAATCTTCATCTAAAAAGTCTATCTATTGATTTACTAAAAACATCATACCGCGCACTCCTTATATCCCACCAAATCTTTCCTGTGAACTCTTCTAAATACTGTCCCCCGTCTCTTTGGATAGGTCTAATTCTCGTTATATAACTTGATCTAGAACTAGTGCCTAAAAATCCATTAAATGGGATTTTAAAGAATAATCCTTTATCAAAACTTCCCTCTCCAAAGTCTTCTGCTGAGACACTTGTTTTGGTTGCCCAAAGCCCTACCATCCAACCATTATCAAATGTTCGCTTGATTTCCAGAGTTGCTCCGAGATCCTTTGCGAGGTACTTGCCTGCATGCACAGCAAAATCATAGTTGTAGAATGGTGAAGCCCAATATAAGCTCGCAAAAGCTGTTGCAGTTTGATACTCCAAGTGTTTGAAGGTCTTATCGTAATCTCTTTGCTTAACCCAGTTCACACTCAACCCCAAAGCAACTCTCGACTGGAATGGTTGATATAAAATCTCACCTCCAAAACCGCTATACATTGATTCAAGAATTCCTCCAAATGCCCTGTAAAAAACGTCAGTTTTTAAATTTCCACGCTTTTGAATGAAAAGTGAATCTAATCCTGATTCTCCCTCATTCAAGTACCTCACTACATCAGATCTAACGCGCGTGATTACTGAATCCGACTTCCGAGTACTCTCATCAAAGTTATTAGTAATATCTTTATCAATCGCCCCACTTAAAACCCAGTTTTGAGGCAACATCATACTCAAACCAATTTTTGCATAAAGCTGATATCGAGCAGGATCATCAGGATCAAAGAGTTGAACTCGATTACTTAAGTTAACGTCAATCACCATCTTTTTATGGACAAAGTCCGTTCTATGCTGAACAAATGATGGATTACTGGGAGGTTTTATTCTGATTTCTCGCTCTACCAAGTACATATTTTTACTATAGGTCAGTGAAGGACGTCTCATTCGAATTGAATTAAGGCGGTGGCCTTCCTCTTCAACAACGATATCAAATACACTTACCGTTGAGGGAAGATGAAGATCTGCTAAATTTGCCATTTGTTCGACGGCATCCATCCAGATGGAATAGGTCGTATTCCCCATGACTATAGTCGCTACATTTGTCGATTCATCAACGGTAGCCTCTAATAAAAGCAGCCCTGAGCGCTCCACATCATATAACAACATGTCATACCAAATTTTGTGATTTATCCCAGTTGGGAGATCTGAGGGATCAAAGTCCAAGCTTGATCGATATATATGGCGTGGAGGTTTATCTGGCAATGCCTTGGTATCAAGAGCAGCAGACACCTCTATACCCCACTCTTGATCATGTTGACGGGATAATGTCATAGACAATCCCGGCCGTGCATCCCACTTAAAGGCAAAAGAAATAGGACTCTCGGGCTCTGAGCCTCCATTCTCGATGTCAAGCTCATATTGATCAGGATTATATTCAAGCATTAATGCTATAGGTAAAGAATCAAATTCATAAACTATTCCACCGAAAAAACCTATCTTTTCCCCACTAAAGAATGTTCCACTTGATAGTTTTCCACCCAGACCAAAATCACTTTCTCTATCTTCAAAGGATTCCGATAATAACGTTAATGGGTTTTTAGAAACACCATTACCCGACAACCGACCCCAACCCATTCCGAGAGTTACGTCAAAGTTATTAATTTTTTTTGAGGCAACGAGATACTCTGAGCCTACAAATCCAGTGCCAACGAGATCGCGAATACCAATTGCTACTTGTGGTAGGTAATCTTGCTCGGACCAAAGTTTCAACTTAGCCTCGTAATTTCTATCCCAATAAAACCAATCATTATATCCAGTATACCTAAAGGTTCCCTCTAACCATGGTGAGGCCTGATAGGTTACTGCATAGGAATTTGTCCTCGGCTGAATGGCGGCTGTAGCCGTCAGTGTTCCATCAGATGACATGCGTGCGGTAGGTATATCGATCAATCCGACTGTCCCAAAATCTGACGAGTAAATGCTTCTGGGGCTCAGAATTAAATTAAACAAAACAAGCAAGATAAATTTAGGCTGATTCACGTTTTACTGCACAAGTTTTAATATCTTCACACAAATTCTAGTGCAACACTGAATTCGGTGATCAGGTTCCCGATGTAGAAGTAGAGCTTGTGGTAGAGGTACCCGTTGTGGATGTTGAAGAAGTCGAGGTTGTTGTAGTTGTAGCCGTTGCATTAGTAGACGATGTACTTAACGTACTAGTTGTACCTGTAGTAGTCGCGCCACTAGTGCCTGTCGTACCTGTCGTACCTGTCGTACCTGTCGTACCTGTCGTACCTGGTGTTGGTGTCGGCGTCGGTGTCGGTGTCGGCGTTGGTGTCGGCGTCGGTGTTGGCGTCGGTGTTGGCGTCGGTGTTGGCGTCGGTGTTGGCGTCGGTGTTGGCGTCGGTGTTGGCGTCGGTGTTGG
>PALW01000061.1 GCA_002710745.1 Porticoccaceae bacterium | reverse complement strand
AGCCGCACTGAGATCCACTCGGAGTTGATGCAAGTAATCGGACATTTAAATACTCCATTTTATAAATACACATTTCTTTGAATCAAAACCATCTTAGCTCACATACAGATTTCCAGTATGTTCTTTTCTCAAGAAAATATATTATCCTTACCTATGTTAACGTGCCATCTTGAAGGTGTATTTATAACGAACTCCCGGTACCTGTTGAGCGATGCCATCAACAACTTTTGGAGCATAAAGAAGTCTTTTAGCAGCCTTAAGCGCTTCCTCGCCGAAACCAAATGACTCTGGTGACTCTTTAACTAATATAATGTCGGTGGCACGACCCTCATTGGAAATGGTCAATTCAAGCAGGGCAAACCCCTCTTCTCTCTGAAAACGCGCATCTTGAGGATAATTTGGACTTGGCACAAATACTGGGATATATTCGTCATTCCCTTTTCCTTGTCTCAATCGTCCGAGTTGTTGGGCATGATGACTTGCCAAATCATCTTGATTGGTTAGTCCATAAACCCTCACCAACCAGCCATGGGCGAAAGTGGCCGTCTCCGGATTTTTTGTTGCT
Organism: Porticoccaceae bacterium; assembly: GCA_002710745.1. Taxonomy (GTDB): domain Bacteria; phylum Pseudomonadota; class Gammaproteobacteria; order Pseudomonadales; family Porticoccaceae; genus AAA300-D14. The sequence goes on along the minus strand of PALW01000061.1, from coordinate 18,866 downwards.
CCGATAAGGTAGGGTATAGCTGACTTATACTTCTCTTGAGCAAACTTGATCTTACCCATCTGAAAACTTGCAGCCGCGGTGCCATAAGACTCGACTCCCTCCTCTTTAAGATATATCTCAAGAGCCCAGTTTGCATGACGACTCGATTCTTTCAAACTTAACGTATTGCTCTGTGACAACCTCAGCAGAACATCGGCGTACTCGACCGAGTCTTTTTCAAAGTATTTTTTAGCAATAGATTTTACCTTTCGTGTCTCGCCCATATCAATAAGGACATTAATCACCTCAAGAGAGGACTTACCATAAATAGCCTCATAGAGCTCAAGGGCCTGACCAAGGACTTCAATAGCTTTTTTATTATTCTTTTTCTTTAAGGCCTTTCCATAATTATAAGTCAGTGCTGCGATATGCACGCCATGAGGTTCGAAAAGAAAACGACCAGCTTGCAAAGCCCTTTTTGCACAATCTCTTTTTCTATCCAATTTCCCACTAGGAGTAGAGTTATAGCAACTCTGTGCCTGATTGAAAACCTTGATATGATCGCTTCTTGATGGCGAAGTGTCATCAGAGAGAGCTAAGGTCGTGTTTAGAATGGATATTATAAAAAGCAGTATTTTCATAATATATGAAACGTCTTGTTTACCGATAGGTTTACAGATTAATAAGCGATCTCACTTATGCCTTTTAGTAGGAGGGATAGTGATAACCATTCCGCCATTATTCCGCCAAAGGGCATTTAGTTTATCGTAACCCTTTGATAAATAACAAGTTATTTCGGTGGCGGTGAGAGAGGGATTATACCCTAGCACAGTAAACTATTGAATTTATGTAATATTCTCATACTTCTTAAAACTGAGCACTAGACGTTGTACCTTTCGTTGTACCTTTTGGACCTTTTGGACCTTTTTATAAGGGTCGGATACTTCTTCAGAATTATGGCATAAGCATATTTAAATGCGCTTCAATTTCCTCTGTCGTCCTAGTTGCATCATCTGAAACCACTCCAGCAACTAGTGTTTCTCCCTCCAATCCGAATAAATGTCTTAATATCAGTAGACCATCGGTTAAAGCATCAATATCACCACTACCATCAATATCAGCCAGATCACCTAGTGTATTTATCCTGGAAATAAGTTCATCTGAGTCACTATAAACTGCGTCAGACGCTGCAGTTCCTGCTGTCAGTGATAATCCATCCAGACCGAACATGCTTCGAAGTATGAGCAATCCGTCGGTAAGTGCGTCGTAACGTTCATTACCATCAATATCTATTGAGCCAGAGGGTACAGTTCCATTTATAAACTCCTCCAGAGCTGTATATCCATCATTATCTCTATCACTTGATGCATCTGAGGGATCATTTGGATCTAAGCCATAAAGCAGTTCCCATGAATCTGGCATACCATCTGAGTCAGAATCTAAAGAATATGAATCATTTTGAGGAAAAGCGTCATCCTGATTCGCTACACCATCGCCATCTGTATCATTTGTGGGATCAAGAGGGGCATCATCTTCGCTATCCAACACACCATCATTATCATCATCGGTATCTGCATTATTACCAATGCCATCTGAGTCTGTGTCAATACTCTCTAAAGGGTCAAGTGGGAATACGTCATTAAAATCATCCACTCCGTCATCATCAGAATCAGGATCAACTGGATCAGTTCCCATCATATGCTCATCAAGATCATTCAAGCCATCACCGTCTGAATCACAATGTGAACCCAAGCTAGGTGCTACAAATTCGTTCGTGCCATACTCAATATCATCACCCGGCCAACCCTCTCTGCTCGCACAATATTCAAACGTAAATTGGTAGTGATCTTGCACATTATCGCCATCCAGATCTTGCTCTGCTTTCGTCCTGAAAGTAATACCACTGAATTCTGGTCTGTCTCCATGGAATCTGATTTGCGTCAATGCTTGACTTAAAAATGCTCTGCTTCCAATAGTTTTCAAATTTAGACCGAAGGTTACTGTTTGGAGAGCCGGATAATTTGCATAATTTGAAAACGCTTCTTGAGCAATGTGCTCAACCGAATCAGGAATGACTAAAGACATCCAATTAGGTTCGTAGAAACTGTCATGTCTTAAACTGCTATTAAATGCAGCCTCACCGATAGAAATCAATCCTTCATTCAGCACTAGTTTAATTAATTTATTCGAGGCGAAAGATCGCTCTCCAATGGTTAGAACACTCTCGGGTAGTTCTATTTCTGTAAGGTTAGTATTGTAAAATGCTTCTGCCTTTATCTCTGTAACACTATTCCCAAACGAAATAATTTGAAGGTCAGATTGTTCAAACGCTTGCTCACCAATAATTGTTACCGAATCAGGTATTGAAACCTCGATGACTGAAGATTTTCTAAATGCAAAATCCCCAATTTGGGTATATCTGTCAGGAATAAAAGCCTGCATATCGTCATTTATTAAAGCTTGCGCAGATACTGGATCGAGGATATCTGCATTAAGAGGATAAGTGTCATCAGAATCACTCACTCCGTCACCATCATCATCAGTATCTTCGTTGTTTCCAATCCCATCAGAATCAGTATCGAGCGTTTCATTGGCATCATTTGGAAAAGCATCCGCGTTATCCCCCACTCCATCACCATCACTGTCTGTGGTTTCAGTTGCATCATTTGGAAAGACATCTGCATTATCCCCAACCCCATCACCATCTGAATCCACCTGCTCAGTCGGATCGAGAGGAAACGCATCATATTCATCACTCAAGCCGTCATTATCATCATCTGGATCACATGCATCCCCCAATGCATCATTGTCATAATTTGATTGATCAGAGTTTGCTACTGAAGGACAGTTATCTGAGTTATCACCCACACCATCTGAATCACTGTCAGTTGTTTCATCTGCGTTATTCGGAAATGCATCTGCATTATCTCCGACACCGTCACCATCGGTGTCTGCTGACTCAGCGGGATCTAGTGGGAAGGCATCCTCTTCATCACTCACGCCATCACCATCATCATCCGTGTCAGCATTATTGCCGATACTATCTGAATCCGTATCAAGCCACTCTGTCGCATCTAATGGAAAGGCATCTCCGCCCCCCTGATTATTATAACCATCACCATCTGGATCAATTATGATCTCACTTGTTGAAAAAAATGTTGGTACACCCCGACCCCAACAAGAGACACCAATATCACTCAACGAGCAGGTATGCTTTGCCCCCACTGATACTTGAACTGGATTTATTAAATCAGGGGGAGAGGCCTCTCCATCATTATCTCGTCCCCAACAAACCACTCCCGAATCATCGATGGCGCACATATGAGCTCCAGATCTTGAACTAATTTGTGCTGGATTTGATAGATTATATTTTACGGAGCTACCACCATGATTTCGCCCCCAACAAACCACTCCTGAGTCGTCTAATGCACAAGTTTCATAATCCCCTGCTGATATTTCCCGAGGATTAACCAATGAGGGTACATCCAAACCACCATAGATGTTACTCCCCCAACAACTGACTCCTGAATCATCAATTGCACATGTATGGAAAAAAGCTGCACTAATTCTTGTGGGATTAAGCAAGTTAGGAGGAGTGGCTTGCCCCTCAGTATCTTGACCCCAGCATACTGCTCCTGTGTCATCCAACGCACAGCTATGATCAATTCCAGTGGTTACCTGAAAAGGATTAACTAAATTGGGAACTGTGGTTTTCCCGTCTTCAAGAGAACCCCAACAAATAACTTCTTCATTAGAAATCGCACAAGCATGATCCTCGCTGACACTTAGATTACTGACATTAGTCGCTTGAGGCATTGGGGTTGACCCATGCCAGCACATCTGACCAACGCATGACATGCCATTATCATCAATGTAATAAGTCCGAAACCCTCCCGACTCAATTAAATAGTCTGCCACAAGAGGGTTTCTATTGTTTTGAATTTCCCAATCATCCGGCAAAGTATCCCAGTCCGAATCACTGTAGATAGGTGATGTTCCAAGGTTAAATTCTTGAAGTGCTGTAAGAGAATCTTGATCTGTATCAGATGAAGCATCGTTAGCATCGTTTAAATCTAAGCCGTATCTGATTTCATATGGGTCTGGGAGACCATCACCATCGGTATCCGAAGAATATCGAGAATCAAGCGGGAACGCATCTTGGGAGTCGATTACATTGTCACCATCGTCATCGACGTCAGCATTATTGCCAATCCCGTCAGAGTCAGTATCAATCCATTCATTTCCATCCAACGGGAAAGTATCATCCACGCCCTCAAATCCATCACCATCGGGATCAATTTTTAGAATAGGAGTATCATAAAAAAACCTTTGCTCACCTGCTCCCCAACATTTCGCACCGGAGAAGCTTAATGCGCAGGCGTAGTCGTTGAATAAAGCAACTTGAAATGGATTACTTTCGTTAACCTCATCAGGTACATCATTTAATTTACTATATTCAACCGACTCTCCCCAACACTTAATTTCATTATTATCAACTGCACACATCCCATCCCTGGAATGACCATTGTAACCGCTCACTTGGGTCGGATTTTCCAAATCTGGCTGTTTCTGTGTGAGATGAAAATTTCCTGCGCATTTCAAACCATCGTCATCAATAACACAAAATGCCCCGTCAACTGAACAAGATTTAACATTAGAATAATCCCAATCATGTTCCGAAAGACTATTTGTAAATATTAAACCTGAGTCGTCAGTGACAATACAAACCCCCCCCGAGCCCGCGCGCAAACCATACTCAAAGGATCTTATGAGGGATGGATCGATCTTTTCCGGCAGAGTATGCTCAACCCAACCAATGTTATAAATATGTGAGCCATCTTTTATGTAGGTAGTTCCAGAACCAGCAATACGCGTCACGCCACCTTCATCGGGCATGAAATTAGCATCCTTCCCAAGGCAATTAATTACTCCATCATCAAGTACACAAATAATGTTATCGTCCATAGCTATGGATGTCGGATTTGACGATTCCGGGGGTCTTCTTCTACCCCAACAAACTACACCATTATCATCCAGGGCACATGCAGTGTATTGACTGACACGAATTTGATAATCTGCGACGAAAGGGTTACGACCATTTTCAATTTCCCAGTCATCTGGTAATCCATCACTATCAGTGTCAGTGGAAAATACTCCTCCCGAAAGAGCAGATAGAGTCGTTAAAAAGAATAGAGTCTTTAAAATATAGCCCATTAGCGTTATTTACCGCAGTTAGCCTTAATATTAATAACATCCTAGATGGTAATTAGTTGACTTAAAATATCAATATGAATATGAGGTTTACCAGCAAATTTGGGTTTAAAAAATTAACCATTAAATGAGGTACTTTTCCTTTTTAATAAGAGGCAGAAACTTCTCGAGCTCATATTAAGTGTCTAAAAGAATCTCCTGAAAATTTAGTTTGTGGGTATTGTTAACATTCTTGTTAATATTACTGTTATTTGTATTAGGCATATTTTGCCTCATATGATGAGGTATATTTTGCCTCATATGTGAGGTATATTTTGCCTCATATGATGAGGTATATTTTGCCTCATATGGTGTAGTTTAGGCGAAAATTGCCCCCATAAGGTAAATCTAGATCTATCTTCCCAACCAGTATTGGTTGTACTCTCTAGAAGGCCGTTTTTTGGCTTTTCGGAAATTTTATAGACCGATAAGGACGAAATCCATACAAAGGGCAATCATATGAAGAACAAGAGGAAATAGATTCTTTAAACCCCTTTTCTAAATGGTTTGAGGTACACCCAACGCATTCAGCACATTTAGCGTTTATTGCTTTGGCTCGAGAATTAGGGTTTCTTTGAAATTGAATGATGGGATTAAACTTACTCATCAAAAGTTGACCTTGATGAAGATATTCTCGCTCTAACATATTCATCAATTTCTGACTCGATGTAACCAGCTGCTCTTCCACCTTCAATCAGTTTTATTGGCTTTGGAAATAATCCTTTTGCCTGCAATGCATAAGCATAGGATTTAGAAAATGGGATGCGCCTTGCGACTTCCGGCCATCTGAGGATGCGGATTGGCGTTGTTTTAGTATGAGTTGAAGTATTATCCATAATAAGTTTCCTTTCTAATAAACGAAAAAAGCCCACAAAAAGTGGGCCTGACTGAGTTCTCCATATTTCCTTTCAAAGAAAAAAACCGCAATAAGTGGGCTTATTTCTTTATTAAACTTAATGGAGATTTTGACTTTCACAATGATACGACAAACCTGATGAGGCTCAGGTTGGTTAAAATAAAAGAAGTAATTTAAAACGCTTTCAATTTTTCAGACGTTCTAAGAATTCCACAGACTTGTCGATACTAGATATTTATACAGTATTTTGTGAGGATGTCAACCTTTTACCTCCGATATACATCCTTTAAAACAAGTACCTTACTTTGTTCTGGATAACAGAAACGTCCCCAGCTATCCATAATCTCTCGTCTCTTTTCGAGATAATCACCACGCTGATATGCAGCTTCAGAAGCAGAATTAACTGTGTGATCCAGGCACACCTCAACAATTCTTTCCGAGAAATTCGTTGTCTCACCCGCCCAGTCTCTCATTGTTGAGCGCATTCCATGAGTTGTAATTTGACCTCTGTATCCCATCCTTTTTATTGTATATAGCATGCAATTATTTGAAGATGGGTTGCCTGTTTGCTCATTACCAAAAATATAAGCACCCCTACTCCGCTTTTTTTGGAAATAAATAATCTTCATCGCAGGCTCACTTAAAGGGACTCGAAAAGATTTACCACTTTTCATGATCTCATCAGGACAATTCCAAATTTGGTTTTCAAAATCTATATGCTCCCATCTGGCTTGAAGAATAGGTCGGGTTCTAGAGGCGGTCAGAACAGCAAACTCTAAAGCCCTAGCCCCTGCACCTTTTCTTGTCTTAAGTTCATATAGAAACTTATGAATTTTATTGTATGGGATAGCCGAGTGAGATTTTATCTTATGGATCTTTGATGGTGTTGGAAGAACCGTATTTAGATTCCCTCGCCAGACAGCGGGATTATTTCCCTCTCTCATACCAAGAGTCGTGGCGTAATCGAGGATGTTTTCAATTCTGCTCCTAACACGAGTAGCCGTTGTCGTTTTTTTGCTCCATATGGGTTTTAATACTGAAAGAACCTCATGTATACCTATTTCATTTACAGGCACTGATCCAATCTTTGGGTATACATAGTCGCGCAAACTATTGGGCCACTGCTGCTTGGTAACTTTGCTTCTCCAGGAGGACTGATTCTGGGCTATATAATCCTCAGCCACTTTTTTAAACTTATTGTCTTTGAGTTCAAAGGCACGTTTAATTGCTTCCTTGTCCTTCTTTTTCTGATCTCCTGGATGAATGCCCTGTCTTACTAATGATTTATATTTTAAAACCTCCAGTCGAGCCCAATGCAAACCATGTTTAGAGTCATGAGATCCAAAGCCATGCCAATATCTTTTATCGTTTAATGAAAAGCGAAAAATCCAGGATGCAGTTCCCTCAGGTTGCCTTACATTTAAATAAAGTTGATTACCATCTGAATGACGACCGAATATTTTGTTTTTAATTAATGAATCAATCTTCCTAACCGTCAGTTTGGACATCCGTTGTACCTTTCGTTGTACCATTAAACAGATATATCTTATTAAATGTTAGAAGATATTAAAAAGCAAATATTACTACTAAACCCATTAAATAAAGGGCTTTAGATTAAAAAGGTTGATTTTAAAAGACGTTATAAGAATGAAATTTGGCGGTGAGAGAGGGATTCGAACCCTCGAAACGCTATTAACGCTTACACACTTTCCAGGCGTGCTCCTTCAACCACTCGGACACCTCACCACAAAACCTTTCCTATACTTTAGGGCGCGACTCTACACAAATGGATTACCAAAAACAATCTTTCTAACTTTGACAGCAATCTGAATTTATTGCCTCACATGCCGCGTTTTTTCGAAGTCATGTTTGTTAGATGTGCTCCTGTAGGGATTTATATCCAATCCACCGCGCCTCATATATTTTGCGTACACTGACAGATGTTTAGGTTGACTGAGCTTATATAAATCACAAAATATTTTTTCGACACAAATCTCATGAAAATCTTGATGGAGTCGATATGAAATTATATATTCCAACAAGCTTTCTCTGTCGATTTTTGGTCCTGTATAGTCCACATATATAGACGCCCAGTCTGGCTGATTTGTGACCGGGCAATTTGTCTTTAAAAGATTAGAGTAAAGCGACTCAGAAACCTCTCTATCTTGCTTTACCTTTAAAAGATTCTGATCAGGTTGGTATTGTTTAATCACTATGTTACTCCCATCAATACAAATCCCTTTAGGCTCACCAATTTTTATTTTTTCTTGGTATTCATCAAGATCATAAATATCTACCAATACTCTAGCTCCACAGGTATCAGTCAAATCCTTTACAATTGCATTTATAACATGATCTTTTGATTCAAATTTCGTTTGAATAAGGGAATTGAGATATAACTTAAAGGATTTTGACTCGACAACATTTGTGCTACCGCAGGGAAAATTAAAAGTCCCAATTGCAACTCTGGGTAACCCCGCCAAACTGAGCCACGATAGCTCGNAGGCAGTCCANCGATCAAAACCATAGAATTGGACATTTGAGGGTATTACGTTTTCTCGCGCTTTTTTTCTGCTAATCGGGCAAAGTAATTTCGGATCATAATTTTCAACGTACGTCGTTTCTTTGCCAAGTTCTGTCTCACTGTAATTCTTCATTAGCTTCTCAAGCGAGAGCCTTTTTCAAGAAGGTATAGAGCATATAAAAACAAAATAATGGATGCTAGTACCACCATCGAAAACGACCATATTATATCGATATCTGTTATACCCGAGATACCAAAACGAAATGCATTAACCATATACAAAATTGGATTAAACATAGATACATCACGCCAAAAATCACCAAGTAAATTTATTGAGTAAAAAACTCCTCCTAAATAGGTGAGGGGCGTTAAAACAAAGGTAGGTATTATTGATATATCATCAAAACTGGTTGCAAAGATTGCATTAATAAGTCCAGCAATTGAGAACATTAGTGAGGTCATTAAAACGATTGCCACAGTCACTGGTAGACTATGAATACTGAAGGAAGTGAAATAAAGAGCCATGATAGTTACTAAAATCCCTACCCCCAATCCTCGGCACATTCCACCAGCTATATAACCCAATAAAATTATCCAACTTGGCACAGGCGATACTAACAACTCTTCAATATTTCTTTGAAACTTTAATCCGAAAAAAGATGACACTACATTTGAGTACGAATTTGTAATTACAGACATCATTATGAGTCCAGGCGCTACAAACTGGATATACGGCAACCCCGCCATAGAGCCAATTCTGGAACCAATAAGCTGTCCAAAGATCACAAAATACAGAATCATTGTAATTACTGGTGGCAACAGTGTTTGTGGCCAGATTCTCATAAATCTGCGTATCTCTCGACGCAAAATCGTATAAAAAGCTATCCATTTTTCTTTGTTATTCATTTTTGGCTCTCTTGTCCTAAATTCTTTTCAACCATACCGAGAAATAATTCTTCAAGACGATTAGTTTTATTTCTCATGCTGATAACACTGATATTTTTTTTGGAGAGCTCTGAAAACAGCTCATTAAGTGATTCAGACTTTGGAATTTCTACTTCAATTTGATTCTGGTCTTTTAGAGAAATAGAGTAACCCTCTATCTCTGGACAAGCATCAATTTCGTTGGAAATATCTAAAACAAAGGTTTCTCTATCAAGCATTTTTAAGAGCGACTTCATACTCGTGTTCTCTATGATTTTGCCATGATCGATAATCGCAATGTTACGGCACAAATTTTCAGCTTCCTCTAAATAATGAGTTGTAAGAATAATNGTGGTGCCATTGCCATTNATTTCTTTTAAAAAATTCCACATTGACCTGCGAAGTTCAATATCAACACCCGCTGTAGGTTCATCCAAAATGAGTAACTTTGGCTCATGGATCAANGCTCTGGCAATCATCAGCCTTCTCTTCATNCCACCCGATANATTTCTAGAGAAGTCATTTCTTTTCTCCCAGAGACCAAGCTGCTTTAAATATTTTTCAGCTCTNACTGAGGCAATGCTAGCNTTTATCCCAAAATATCCAGCCTGAGTAATCAATATATCAATAGGCTTTTCAAATTGATTGAAATTAAATTCTTGAGGTACAACTCCAATCAAATGTTTCGCAGATGAGAAATCTTGATCTACATCGTGCTGAAATACNGAAATAGTTCCCTCTGTCTTCCTTACCAAGGAACAAATAATTCCAATTGTTGTAGATTTCCCTGCGCCATTAGGACCCAACAAAGCAAAAAAATCTCCTTGTCTCACATCAAGGCTTATTCCATCTAACGCCTTAAAGGAGTCGTTATAGATCTTTGTTAAATTTTTNATTGAAAGCGCTGGTAAATCCAATTTTTTAATCCTATATTTTGAGATATTTTAGCGGTCATGACGATAACGAAAAATATTTTTCAAGCACAGAAACATTAGTTATTAANTATACATGAGGGCATAATAAGCTTTAAATAAAAGGGACAAATAAATGCTAAAAAGATTTATAAAAAAGCTCGTGTCTGNCGCAAAAGAGCGATTTAATAAATCAGATGCCCATTGGCTTAAATCTTTATCTAATCATCCNAACCTCTTTCATTTAAATCGGAACTCTGTGTCGTTAGCTTTTGGTATTGGTATCTTCTGCGCCTTCATACCACTGCCAATCCAAACAATAGCCACTGTATTCTTATCCCTTGCTATTGGCGCGAATCTCCCGCTAGCGCTGACAGTTATTTGGATAAGCAATCCGTTCACCATTCCACCTATGTTTTTTTTGACCTATAAATTAGGTAGTATTTTACTGAATTCAAATATTGAAGATTTTAATGTTGAACTCAACTGGCAGTGGTTCAGTAATCTTGGTTCAGATATTNTATTTCCTCTCTTTTTAGGAAGCTTTTTATGCGGNATTTTATTTGGTCTTTTAGGCTACTNTATCNTGCTNATNCTNTGGCGATGGCAAATAATAAGTGATTGGGAAACNAGNAGNGCGGAAAGAAGAAAAAAAAAGAAANNTANTCGTATCTGAGTTCTTTTGNAGGCAAAACCTTGCTTGCTCTGATAGCAGGAAAGATTGAAGCTAATATTGTGAAAATAAAAGCCACACTTGAGACGTTCACTATATCCATCACATCTATATAAACTGGTATATAGTCAAACGGGTAGACGGAAGTATCCAAGAGTTTCGAACTCATTGAATACTCCACCCATTGAGCAAGAGTTGGAATCAGAGCGCAGAGGGATATGCCTAATACAACTCCAATAATTATTCCGAACACTCCAATCATAGATCCACTGATCATATATGTTTGTATTATTTGAAATCTTGAAAGCCCGAGTGTTTGCAAAACTGCAATATCTCTATTTTTACTTAAAACAGACATCATCAACATTGAAACAATATTGAATACCGAGACTCCTACTAACAAAAGCATTAATAATACTATCAATCTTTTTGATAATTGAATTGCTTGGTGCAAGTTACCATGAGTTTGCATCCAGTCTCTAAACCCAGTTCCTGGTGAGAATTTGCTGATTATTTCTCTGCCAAGTGCTCGTGCTCGGAACTCATCAACAACTTGAAGCCGAAAACCGAATATTTCCCCCTGAAAACCGTGAATTTCGCCTACCTGCTCCAGCGACGAGATCGCAATATATTTGTCAATTTCAGAGTGGCTATTAAATAGCCCAGCAATTTCAAAAGAATGAACTTCTATAGAGCTGTCGAGTGCCTGGGGAATTACTAAATTAACCATATTTAGCTTTTGAATATTTAACTTTTTTGCAACTTTGTGTGATAAAAGAATCTGTCCAAATTTTGGAATATTCAAACCGTCATTATCAATAATATTTTTTATTCCATTTGGAATATGCGACTGAGAAATACCAAGAATCTTCATCGGCTGAGATAATTTTTTATTTACTAAAAGACCATTAATTTCATTAAAAGGAGTTACTTCAATGACGTCTTCATTAGTGAGAATCGTGGATCGCTTTTGTTCCCAATCCGAAATTCCGCCTTCATCAATAATTTGTATATGGGGAATAACTGAGAGGATGGTTTTCCGGAGCTCTTTATCAAAACCATTCATAACTGATAAGACCACAACCAACAAGCTTACAGTTATTATTAATCCAATCGTAGCAATTCTCGACACCCAGGATCCAAAAGCTAATTTTTTATTAGCTTTTGAGAAATAACGAGAAGCAATATAGAAAGGTACAAATTGTCTCATGGATTTAAATCTTTTCTAGTTTGCCGTCAAATAACTTATATGTTGTATCCATATGACTCGAAATAAGCGAATCATGTGTTACTAGAACAATAGCAGTCGATAGAGATTTATTGAGTTGCAGTATAAGGTCTAGTGTGACTTTAGCCGATTCAGAGTCAAGATTACCAGTTGGCTCATCCATCAAGAGGAGAGAAGGTTTCGTAATAAGACTCCTCGCGACAGCCACTCTTTGTCTCTCTCCACCCGACAGTTGCGAGGGTCGATGATTTGACCGCTCTGAAAGACCAATATCTCCGAGGAATCTTGATGCCTCTTGCAGTGAAATTTCCCTAGACTTTCCCGCAATCAAAAGTGGTAAAGCAACGTTCTCTGCTGCAGAAAACTCCTCTAACAGATGATGAAATTGATATACAAAACCAACATGTTTATTTCTCCATATAGCTCTTTCAGAAACACTAAGCTCGCTCCAAGATTTGGAGCAAACATGAATTGTGCCCTCATTTAAATCATCCAATCCCCCAAGCAAATTAAGGAGGGTTGTTTTCCCGGAGCCTGATGAGCCCATAATTGAAACTTTCTCTCCCCGCTCCACGCAAAAGGTCAAACTATTTAGTACCTGGACGCAATTATTTGATTGCTGATAATTTTTCATTAAATCTTTTACGATTAATACTNTTTTACTCTCCATATCNCAAAGCCTCTGCAGGAAGAACCTTACCAGCCGCTCGAGCTGGAAAAATTGTCGCTAAAAGCGTCACCAGAACCGTACCAAAAGTAATTAATATGATGTCGCTGAATACGATTTGGGACGGGAATGAACTTATCATGTAGATATTTGGATCGAATACTTGCATGTCAAAGATCCACTCAACCAACTGCACTAATTCAGTAATGAATACTGAACAAATNATTCCTACGAAAAGTCCCAAAATAATTCCAAAAAAACTTCCCAGAGTTCCTTGTATTACAAATACCTTAATAATTAAATCCGAGGTTGCTCCCATGGTCCTCAAGACAGCTATCTCTTGCCGCTTCTCATTTACAGATAAAACTAGGCTCGCAATAATATTAAAGGAAGCTATTGCAATAATTACAGACAAAANAATAGTTACAGCAATTTTTTCCATCTTCATAGCTTTGAATAAAGCAGTCATTTCACTTTGCCATGATTTCCAATGAAGGTCAGGATAATTTTTCTCTATATTAGTAAAAAAATTTTCAGTGCTTGCTATTGGATCTTCAAGGTATATATGTAGACCTTGAAAATCAGATTCCATTCGTAACAGCCTTTGAATATCTCTTTGATTTACAAATACGACATTACCATCTACTTGCGCACCAACNTCAAAAATACCCGCCACCTCAAATCTTTTTACTTGTGGAATAGGACCGAAAGGACTCCGAATAATAGAAGAAAGTGCCAAAGAGACTTCGTCACCAATAAATAAATTCATCTGACGTGCAATCTGACTTCCCAAGACTATTCGATAACTTTCAGCAGTCAATAAGTCAATATTTCCTGCTATCATATGGTTAGTGAGAATAGAAAAAGAATTCCAATCTTTTTCTGTACCTTGAATGCTAACCCCCAATTGAAGATCATTCTTGTAGATCAAGCCGTTTGAGTTAACCATTGGATCAACGTTAATAACATTTTCATCTCTAATTAATTGAGACTTTAATTCGTCGATTTCCCCGATAGAGATACCACTGGTCTGCTCTGCTGAAATATGAGGTATAATTTGCAGAAGGCGACTTTTTATCTCCCTATCAAAACCATTCATAATGGAGAGAACAATTATGAGTGTTGAAACCCCGAGCGCCATTGCGGCAATCGACAGAGCTGATATGAATGATATAAACTTCTCATCCCGCGAGCGCTTCAAATATCGGTAACCTATAAAAAAGGGTAGGTCATTTTTCATCCGAAGATTAAACATGAAACGTCACNNAGACACAACCAATTGAGTGATGNATGTTNATGANCTTAAGCCTTGATTAGATCACCACATAAANTAATATTTAATTAGTCGTAGCGTCGCATTTTGANTCATCGCCACCACATATATCGCATGAATAGTCAGGCTCTCNCAAGGCTGCCCCTACACCTCCGCATGANCCCACAATAGGTTTCTTCTTAAACAGTACGCCAACAGACATCGAGACTATTACTATTGCAACTATGATTAACGTCAGAAAAAATTCAATCAATATCAACTACTCCAAAGTTCAAATATTTATCCATTGAGGAACTATATGACGTTCGATAATCTTGATCAATCCTCGTCACCATAAATGCAGGAATATTATTTTTTTCCGCCATTTTCATTCCTTCGATCTCTCCCATTACCATTAATGCTGTTGCAAGCGCATCAGCTCTAGCACCAGTTTCTGCTATCACAGTCACTGAAGCAAGGGAATGCTTTATTGGATAACCTGTTCTTGGATCCAACGTATGTGAGTATCTTTCATTCTCGACTTCAAAGTAATTTCTATAGTCCCCAGAAGTAGCAACGCCCCCATTTATCCCGCTAATGATAGTCTCTATTCGTTTTATTTCTGAGGGTGATTCGATTGCTAATCTCCACGGTTTATCTTCCGAGTTGACGCCACTAACTCGCATTTCACCACCAATTTCAATTAAGTAATTTGGTAGGGCACTCATCTCAAGTAAATCTGCAATCACATCCGCAGCATAGCCCTTAGCAATCCCTGAAAAATCAAGATTCACATTATCCAACTTAACTAAGCTAAAGTTGTTATTACTATTTAGGAGGCTCGCGTTAGAAAAAATGCAGGCTAATAAAAGTTTATCGATTTCTTGAGCCTCGGGGATGTTATCACTCTTGATCTCTGGACCGAAGCCCCACAAATTTACCAGTGGACCAATTGCAGGATTGAAAGCACCATCACTGATTTCCCATATCTGTTTCGAGGTTCTATACACTGATAAAAAATCATCGGAGATAGATAATCTTTCGCCTGGTATTAACCTATTGAATTCACTAAGTTCTGATTCAACCTTATAAGTCGACATGGAGACATCGATTAAATCTAATCTATCATCGATTAATTCTTCNAAGTTGGGCGGTGGTATCTGATCNGCAATCACAATTACACTGTAGGTNGTGCCAAACTTAGCTCCACTNATCTTGATTACCTCTGGACCATGNTCACATCCAACAAGAAACGATAAAGCAAAGCTGCCGCATAAAATGCGTAAAAAATTCATATTTCTAGTTGCTTAATTTAATCAGCCACCAAAGTCATCAAGCATAATATTTTCATTCTCTACGCCCAAATCGTTAAGCATCTTTATGCATGCTGCATTCATCATAGGTGGTCCACACATGTAATATTCACAGTCTTCGGGAGCTTCGTGATCCTTTAAATACTTCTCAAATAGAACATTATGGATGAACCCCGTGAGTCCATTCCATTCATCCTCAGCTTGAGGATCTGATAAAGCCAAGTGCCAGTCGAAATTATCATTGTCAGCTGCCAATGCATCGTATTCTTCAGAGTAAAAACACTCGCGTAGTGACCTTGCTCCATACCAAAAACTAATTTTTCTCTTAGAATTAATTCGCTTCAATTGATCAAAAATATGCGATCTCATGGGTGCCATTCCTGCTCCACCTCCTACGAAAATCATCTCATTCTCTGTATCTCTTGCAAAAAATTCTCCAAAGGGTCCGTATACTGTAACCTTATCGCCAGGTTTTAAACTAAACACATAAGAAGACATCTGACCAGGCACAATCCCTTTCGATCTGGGAGGAGGCGTTGCAATCCTAATATTGAATTTTACGATTCCCTTCTCCTCCGGATAATTAGCCATCGAGTAAGCTCTGATAACAGGTTCAGTGACAATAGACTCATGCTCGAAGAAATTAAAATGNTCCCAATCTCCTTTATATTCCTCATCTATGTTGAAATCAGAGTACTTTAAATGATGTGGTGGGCACTCTAGCTGAACATAGCCTCCCGCCCTAAAGGCCACGTCTTCGCCCTCTGGGAGCTTTAAGGTTAGTTCTTTTATAAACGTGGCGACATTTGGATTGGACTCGACGGTACATTCCCAACGCTTNACACCAAAGACTTCTTCAGGTACCTGAACCTTCATATCTTGTTTAACTGGTGTTTGACAGGANAGTCTCCACCCTTCTAATGCTTCTCTCCTTGTAAAATGTGCTTCCTCCGTAGGCAGCATNGAGCCACCTCCNTCATTGATTATGCATTTGCACTGAGCACAACTCCCGCCGCCACCGCAAGCAGATGGAAGAAATAATCCAGCCGCGGAGAGCGTCTGCAAGAGCTTATCTCCCGCCTGCACAGCTATCGTTTTTTCACCATTTATTTCGATATTCACATCNCCAGATGCGACTAATTTGCTCCTTGCAATCAATATCAANACGACNAGAGCCAGAATCACCGCCGTAAACATGGCAACACCCAACACAATTTCTAACTGCGCATCCATTAATNTTTTTCCTCCACTTTATAAATCAATTCCACCAAATGACATAAACCCGAGTGACACAAGTCCCACCGTAATAAATACGATTCCCAGACCCTGAAGTCCTTCTGGGATNTCGCTGTACTTCAATTTTTCTCGAATACCCGCTATGACCGCAATCGCTAGAGCCCAAGATGTACCTGATCCAAATCCAAATACGACACTCTCTGCCAGGTTATANCCCCTTTCTTGCATTAAAAGCGACCCTCCTAATATTGCACAATTCACTGTAATGAGCGGCAAGAAAACTCCCAGNGCATTATAAAGAGCTGGGACATACTTATCTAAGACCATTTCTAAAATTTGAACAATTGATGCGATGACACCAATAAAGCATAAAAAAACTAAAAAGCTTAAATTTACGCTCTCTAATCCAGCCCAAGCTAGCGCTCCATCGGCTAGCAAATAGTTATATATAAGGTTATTAACTGGGACCGTTATAGTCTGCACAACTATTACAGCTATACCCAGGCCAATCGCTGCATCAATCTTCTTTGACAGGGCAATGAATGTACACATTCCTAAGAACATGCTCAAAGCAATATTATCTATAAAAATTGATCTTACCAATAGGCTCAGGTAATACTCCATTAGGTCACCTCACTGGGCTTTGCATTTGGCGAAAGCTTATACTCAGCTTTCTCAATTTGAGACTTTTTCCAACTTCGTAGCGCCCAAATAAGAAGCCCAATAATGAAGAATGCACTTGGCGGCATCAACATCATGCCGTTCGCAACATACCATCCTCCATTTGTCGTAGTTGGCAGGATGACAATTCCCCATAACGTTCCAGCTCCAAAAAGCTCTCTGAAGAATGCAACTATCATGAGTATTAAGCTGTAACCCAGTCCATTGCCCAAACCGTCCATAAAACTGGGTAACGGGGGATTTTTCATCGCAAATGCCTCAGCTCTACCCATCACAATGCAATTAGTTATGATTAAGCCAACAAAAACAGATAGCTGTTTGCTGATGTCATATGCCACAGCTTTCAAGATTTGATCCACAACAATGACAAGTGAAGCTATTATCGTCATCTGAACAATTATCCTAATGCTACTTGGAATTTGATTTCTTATAAGCGATACAAATAGGTTTGAGAAAGCTGCTACAGCGGTCAAAGCAATGCACATAACAAAAGATACTTTCATACTAGAGGTCACTGCTAATGCGGAGCAGATACCAAGTATCTGCAAAGCTATTGGATTATTGTTAAACAGTGGGTCAAGCAAAATATCCTTAGTTTTGGACATACAACTCATCCCCTATCTTTAATGACCTTATGAATGGAGCAAAACCATTGTCGCCCAACCAATATTTTACTAAGTTATCTACTCCACGAGTCGTCAAAGTTGCTCCTGCGAGTCCATCGATCTGATAAAGAGCTTCAGGAAGATCTTTATTTACCCTACCCTTAATAACCTCAATTTTGACACTATCACCATCATATGCCTTCTTCCCTATCCAAGATGCTTTCCAAACTGGGTTATCAACTTCACCACCTAATCCCGGAGTTTCCGCATGTTCATAAAAACCGATGCCTGCTACAGAGCTGAAATCTGATTCAAGAGCAATAAATCCGTGAAGAGTCGACCATAACCCGTATCCGCTCACTGGCAATATAAGTTTGTCGATTTTTCCATCAACCTCCGACAAATAAACCGTTGCATACCTCACCCGACGCTTTATCTTTGCAATATCTTCAGACGGAGTTAGTGATTTTGACATCTCCGGATCTTTGGAGGACTTCCTCTGGTCATAAGCACTTGGATCAATGTGGTCAGCATATTGACCGGTCTCCAGATCAATGACTCTGGCTGAAATTGCTTCGAACTGTTTTTCTATTCCAATTCCAGTTTTTAGTAGACCCGCAGATGCTAAGATATTTGCCTTAAGATCAAGTAGCTTATTTTTTTCTTGCGCGCTTCGCAAAAATACTGCAGCAGACGACACAACAATCGCACAGACTACGCAAAGAGTTACTGCGACTGTTATTGTCTTGGAGACTGATTCATTAGCC
>PALW01000060.1 GCA_002710745.1 Porticoccaceae bacterium | reverse complement strand
TGCTATAAAAGAATTATGCTCTGACTATCCAAATTCCATCCCCCTTTCTAGCAAGTTGAGTGGGACGGAGTTTTCCAGAAGATTACGGCAGTACGCCCTAACCCTTCAAGGCGCCTCAGCCTCTGCATATATTGGCGACGATAAGGCCATAAGTGGTGGTTTTTGGCAAAGAGCTTATTTAAATAATTTCTCTACCACAATTGGTGGTGGAACAAGTCAGATTCAGGCCAACATTATTGGTGAACATGTTCTCGGCCTCCCAAAGGATTAATCATGAGATCTTCAAATCTTAAAATTGACTTTTGTGAGGAGCAAGCAATCATCAACACTGCAGCTAGAGAATTTTGTCTAGATAACTCAAATACAACAACAAGCAGACAACTCATCAATTGCAAACTTGGCTTTAATCAAGATATTTGGGAGCAAATTACAGAACTCGGCTGGACTGGGATTAATATACCGGAACAATACGGCGGCATTGATTTAGGAATAAAGTGTGCTGTTCCCATCGTAGAGCAAATGGGGAAAACAATGATGTCGCTTCCTTATATTTCTCTGTTACTCGCAACAGAAGTAATAGTTCGATTAGGTAATCGACAACAACAAGAAAAATGGCTTCCATTATTTTGTCAAGGAAAGTTCGGAACAGTAGCATTCTTAGACAATGAGGATTGGGGTTCTACAGATTCTTCACTTGAGTTGACTGAAAAGGCAGACACTTATGTGCTTGATGGTGAGAAATTACTAGTTAGTGATGCAGAAGCGGCAGATTTATTGATAGTTTTAGCGCGCCTTAAAGGAAAGAATGTTTTTGTCCTGGTCGAGGCATCTCAGATAAACAAATCGAATTTTAATTCAAGGACTTTAATTGACGAAACAAAAAGATCTTCAGATGTGAGCTTCCAGCATGTGGTCATTGAGAAGGAAAATCTAATAAACGTATCCCTCGATAATGTAAGAAACATAAAATTACTGGGTGCCTTGCTAACTGCTGCGGAGTCAGTTGGAACGACTTCAATCACCCTAGATACGATCGTTAGTTACCTCACCACTCGCAAGCAGTTTGGGAAACTGATTGGCTCATATCAGGCTTTGAAACATCCAACGGTTGATATTCTTATGAAATTAGATTCGGCGAAAAGTTTGGTTTATCACGCAGCCACACTTATCGAAAAAGGCTCTTTGAGCGATGATTCACAAATAGCCTGTCATATGGCAAAAGCGCAAGCCTCCGAAGCTTTATCTTTTGCAGGGGACAGAGCTGTTCAGTTCCATGGTGGTATGGGATTCACTTATGACTGCGACGCAATGCTCTTTATTAGACGAGCGCAATGGGCCTACCAGCAATTTGGAGATCCTCAGCATCATCGCAAAAGTGTTGCGCGATTAGTCTTTAAATAAAGTAGATTGCCCGCATTGAGCATTTTAGGCGTTCTGCTTAATGAATCTCGTGATTTCAATAAAAGCATCATTAGCTTGAGTCAGATCTGGATAGAAAATGTGCCAAACATGTGGCATTTTCTCCCAAACTTGCAATTTTGCAAGCGAACCACAGTCGACAGCCTTATTTACATATCGCCTAGCATCATCAAAAAGAATTTCAGAATCACTCACCTGGACAAGTGTGGGAGGTAGATCATGCAATTTATCTAATAAAGGAGAAACTTTAACATCGAAAGGATTGTGACGCGTCACCATTTTTGCCGCAAAACCCAGTCCAATTTTTGATAACCACGTAAAATTCTTCGTAAGTGGCTCAAGCACGAAGTCAGAATTGATATTCTTTTTGACACTTGGATTTACTAATCGAGAGTCAGTTATTGGTGATAATGCAACGACTGCATTTGGCTGACAATCAGACCGGTCACGTAACATTACGCTCAACGCCAAAGCTAAGTTCCCACCCGCGCTGTCGCCAATCACAACAATTTTTTCCGCCTTTTCCAAACCCCTAGGACCATGGTTTTTCAACCAATGGAACGCATCTACGCAATCATCTAATGAGTCTAATCTATTATTTTCTGGAATTAATCGATAATTAATAGCCAGAACTGAGAAATTCGTGGTCTGCGATAGTCTATCTGTGATAACCCTATGGCTTTTCGTACTACCCGCAAAAAAAGCACCTCCATGGATATAAAGTATCATATTTTTGCTATTTGCTTTATCTGATAAAACCCACTCAGAAGGAATATTATCTGCACCTGCATGTTTAATACTACTTTTTATCTCAAAACCATCGAAAAATGAATCCATAACTTTCCTGAGAATTGGAATTCTTTTTCTCAAAACAGCTGACTGCATTTCCTCGGTGGCTTTGTTGATTTTCTTACGTAATTTATCAAGTGCTACTTCTGTAGTGGATCGATGTTCATTTGAAACAAAACTAAAGTATTCACCATCCGGCTTATCATATTTGCTGAGCTCATCCTTGTGCGTAACTAGGAAGGCATACACCGCAGCAAACGATGAGATAAGTGCTAGCAGTAATGGGCTAATTTCCACTATATAACTAATTTTGACCGAAGCATTTTTGATGAAAATCACCATCGCCAAACTCAACATTGATCATCATCAGTCGTTTGACTAAGTGTCCAATATTAAGCTCATCCGTCATCCCAATTCCTCCATGAATTTGGATCGATTCATCACCGATTTGTTTAGAGCTCTTTGCCACGAGGGCTTTTACTGCATGAGCTACTCTTGTAAACTCATCAAGATTAATGCTCCCACTCAAATAATTATTGGCTTCGCAAAGTCCGCGATAAACCATCGACTTTGCTTGCTCATAGGCCATGAAATTATCCACCATTCGATGTTGTAGAGCTTGAAAAGATCCTATAGGTGAACCAAACTGAGTTCGGGTCTTCGAATATTCAACAGTCAATTTGTTCAAAGTTTCCATAATTCCCAAGGCTTCTGAACACAGCGCCAGGAGAATCTGTGGCATCACAGATTTAATATGTGCGTAACCATTTCCAAGCGCACAAATTAGGTTTTCATCTGATACAAACGTATCTTCAAATGTAATTACTGAAGCACTGTGTACATCCATTGTTTTGTAATTTGAGAGCGATACACCTTGAGATTCGGAGTCGACCAAAAAAAGACTTATCCCATCAGCACTAAACTGTGAGTTATCAGTTCTCGTTGAAACTATAAAGCCATCACTCTTATCGGCATCAATTACTGCTAGTTTCTGGCCTCGCAAAGTGTATCCACCATCACACTTTATGGCTGAAGTCTTTATATCAGTTATCTCAAATCTTGATTGCTCCTCTATATAAGCAAACGATCCTATATAATTCCCATGGATAATCTTAGGAATTATTTCTTTCTTTAAAGATTCATTGTTAGATTCGTTCAACAAGGTTCCAAATACAACTATAGAAGCAACATAAGGTTCTATAATCGCACCCTTACCTAATTCAATCATGACTGACGCAAGATCATCAGTTTTGCCTCCGAAACCGTCGTAAACCTCATCAAATGGAATCGATAACCAACCCAACTCAGAGAATCTCCTCCAAACCTCTTTTGAGTAACCATCATTTGAGTCTTTGATTGTTCTTCGAACATCAAAATCATATTCCTCACGCACATACCGGGAGATTCCGTCCATTATCATGGTTTGCTCTTCGCTGAAATCAAAATTCATTTAGATTGCTCCCAATCACTAATTCCTAAAATCATAATCCAAGTACTGCTTTTGCAATGACATTTCGTTGGACTTCATTAGAACCGCCATAAATTGTTGCTGCCCTTCCATATAAATATCGGTTTCTCGCATCAGATCCAACTTTTATCTCATCATATTGCTCTTCAGTTAAGGCAATAGCGCCACCATGATGTGCTGCTACTTTTAGATGTAATTCATGCAATTGCTGACTAATTTCAGTGCCTTTTATTTTTAATAATGATGATTCTGGGCCAGGCATTCCTTTTTCAGCGATTGACGCAAGGGCTCTTAGCTCAGTGTACTCTAATGCCATAAGATCTAGTTCAACATCCGATACTTGTTTTTGAAAAACCTGATCGTCTGCAAGACATCTGCCGCCGCCTCCAATTGATTTTGAAGCCTTATCTTTCAGCTCAGTAAGCATTCTTTTTGAATCCGCGACCTCAGCCATATTAGTGCGTTCATGAGCAAGAAGTGCTTTCGCATAAGTCCATCCCTTATCTTGCTCACCAATCAAATTTTCTACCGGCACACTTACGTTCTCGAATAACACTTCGTTTAAGCTGTGTCGCCCATCAATCGTGATGATAGGCTTGACGGTTACACCTGGAGAGGACATATCTATTAATAAAAAACTGATGCCTTCTTGCTTTCTAGCACCTTTTGACGTCCTGACTAAGCAAAAAATCCAATCCGCATATTGCGCAAGACTCGTCCATATTTTTCGTCCGTTGACGAGATAGTTGGCGCCAGCATACTCTGCAGAAGTTGTTAATGAAGCTAAATCTGATCCAGCACCAGGCTCCGAATATCCCTGGCACCACCAGTGATCACTACTTAATATTTTAGGTAAAAATCTCTCCTTTTGACCTTGCGTTCCAAAAGTATATATCACTGGACCTACCATTTTTAGCCCAAAAGGAAGCACATCAGGAACCCCTGCTAAACCTCGCTCAGACTCATATATAAATTTTTGTGTGTCAGTCCATCCCGTTCCACCGAACTCTTTCGGCCAGTTCGGTGCAATCCAACCTTTCTTATACAACTTTTTCTGCCAAGCTATGATGGATTCTTTATAGTTATCTCCATGTCCATCACCAAGATTCTTTGCTAAAGTCGAGTCAAATTCATCATCAAAGAACTTTCTCACCTCATCACGAAACGCGATATCATCTTTTGAAAAATTCGTATCCATTATACCTTGCTCCCGTTACATTCTTTTCTTTGCAAATATACAATTATATGTAGTTACGTTCTTCCTTTTATTACAGTTTTTTAGCCCGAGCTCTGGCTATGATAGACATTGTGATTTCTGCTAAATAATCATAAACGATGAAATCGAGGCTATCATCCTTAAGTAATTGCGAGGTAGCTCTATAAGAATCACCCCGAAATCCGCTAGCACCGCCAATTCGGATGTTTTTATTCAATTCTTCACCCTCAAAATCTATATTAGCTTGCGATTCTACAAGTTATTATTGCTTTTAACTTTTATTCTTGTCAGAGCCATTATAACTGTCAGAAATATATGATAAAGAGGCAATCATGAAACAGACTGGTGCACCGATTGAAATGATATCTGAAATAATAAGTGCCTTAGTCAGGGGTTCAAAGACCTCATTGTGTGCAAATAGGTCACTCAAAAAACCTGTAATTAATGCTCCAAATCCAAGCCCTATAAGATTACAAGCGACCAATAGCACTCCGGTCATAACACCTCTAAAGTGAACAGAGGTATTATCTTGAATTGTTGAAAATGCTGGGCCATAGAATGAGCTGATTGAAAATATTCCCGCCGCCATGCCACTATAAAATAGAATTGAGCTTGAATCAGCAAACCTATATGAAATGGTGAATGGAATCATACAAATCATTAGGTAAGCGAGAAAGCGCAGCCTACCGCCCTTAAATCTCTTTTGATATAGGTCGCTCAATAACCCTCCAAAGAACGTACCTGCAGTGCCGAAAACTATATAAACTAGTCCATATAAAGCCGTAATCTCTCCTACTTCAAAATTACGTTCGCGCTCTATCCAAACGATAGCAAATTGACCCGCACCAATCGGCACATGAAGAAAGATTGCTCCTAAAATTCCCCAAAATACTACTGGCGAAGTTTTAATAATATGAAATACACCTGATATTATCTCTTTAACAGAATTTGAGACCGTTGCACTCACACCATAAATGACATTGTCGCCATCATCCATCATGCCTCTTTTGGGGTCTTCTATGAAAACTAAAATCAATGCCAAAACTAAACCTATCGCGCCCAACAAAATAAAAGTGTTTCTCCAACCAATCATCGGACCTAGGACACCAGCAATTATAAAGCTAGCACCTGCACCGATGGGAACTCCCAAATAGTATATCCCGCAGGCCGTTCCTCTTTGCTCTTTTGGAAATAAATCAGAGATGATAGAAATTGCAGAAGGTGTCATTGCGGATTCACCAACACCGATAAATAACCTAGCCAGACCAATCTGGAGAAAATTCTTTGCCATACCAGACAAAAGAGTTAATCCGCTCCATATGACAAGTCCAATTGCAATCAGCCTAGGCCTATGGAATCGATCTGCGAGTGCACCCATGAACAATCCCATTATTGAATAGAAAAAAACAAAAACAAGACCCGTAAGAAGGCCAAATTGTGAATCAGTTAAATTTAGATCTTCAATAATTTCTGAGCCGAAACTTGCAAGCAGTGTACGATCAATCATATTGATTATATTTAGCAAAAGTAGAAAACCTAGCATAAGGTGGATTTTGGAGGCTTTAGAGCTAATCATACTTGCGCCTTTTCAGAAAAATTTTGGAGTATATATTTACCTAAAAATGATTCTAATTTTTATTCTGGGAAAAGGATAGCTAAGGACCTCTCGAAAACATATTTTGTATTGCTTTTAGACGCTTAGATTCTTAAAGTATAGGAGTATGAACTTAGATTAATTAAAAAGGAGTTAAAAAATGTCTCTAGAAATGGCAACGACTGGTTTAAAGGAGAAAATCGGGGAGGACTGTGGATTGGGTGCAACAGTCAAATTTGATTTTGGTGACGATGGCATATTATTCCTGGATGCGACTCA
Organism: Porticoccaceae bacterium; assembly: GCA_002710745.1. Lineage (GTDB taxonomy): Bacteria > Pseudomonadota > Gammaproteobacteria > Pseudomonadales > Porticoccaceae > AAA300-D14. The sequence continues at coordinate 8,085 of PALW01000060.1, read as the reverse complement.
ATCGCCTAATGTTGTCTCAAATGATGACAATGATGCTCAATGCACCATGGTAATAAGTATGGAAAATTTCATGGAAATGGCAGCTGGGAATCTTGATGGCACGTCAGCTTTTATGACGGGAAAACTTAAAATTCAAGGTGACATGGGAATAGCCATGAAGCTTGGTCCAATGCTCTCATAATATATTTATTTGGATGCTTCTGGTAATGCAGAGGCATCCAAACTATAAGGTAAAAAATTCAAACTCCGTACTGCCGGGCTGCAAGATCTCTCATAATCTCTTCCGAGCCACCGCCGATTGCGTTAACTCGTACCTCTCTATAAATGCGCTCTACTCTATTACCTCGTATATACCCGACACCACCAAGTATCTGCATTGCTTCACGAGCACAAAACTCCATCGTTTGACTGGACTGAACTTTTAGCAGCGCAATGTCAGCTGCATTCTCATCACCTAATTGAATTCTTCGTGACACGTTATTTAAATAGCTTTGCGTTGCATTAATACGCTGTTTCATTTCCGCAAATTTATGCCTAATGACTTGATGATCGGCAAGCCTTTTCCCGAATGTTTTTCTTTCCTGTGCCCAAATTATGGCATCTTCCAAACAAACTCGAGAAGCAGCTTCCATTGCAGCCGACATTCCCATTCTCTCAGCATTAAAATTGACCATGATCACTTTAAAACCTTGGTTTTCTTCTCCAATTAAGTAATCTTTTGGAACTCGAACATTTTCAAAATAAATGGTAGCCGTATCTGAGCACCACCAACCTTGCTTGCGGTCAAGCGGAGTTCTAACAATGCCATCTAAATTTGATGGTATTAAGATTGTTGATATTCCAGATGCGCCCTCGCCTCCAGTTCTTACAGCAGCAGTAAACCAATCCGCATTCATTCCTCCAGTTATATATGTTTTACTTCCATTAATAACGTAATGATCGTCAATTAAAGTTGCAGTTGTGCTCAAGTTTGCTACATCTGAGCCTCCAGAAGGTTCAGTGATTGCTAATGAAATACGTTTCTTACCAGATAAAACAGGTGGGATAACAATTTTTCGTATTTCCTGAGTACCAAAATTTATGATTGGTGGTAATGCAATATTATGAACCATCAAGGATGCACCAATGCCTCCCACCGCTATCCTTGCTAGCTCTTCATTAAGAATATTTTTATGCCAGATATCAATTCCTTCTGATGTTCCTCCAAATTCTTCAGGATAATCAAGACCCAGAATGCCCACCTCTGCAGATTTGGGCCATAGATCGTCAGGAATCAGACCAGTTTCATCCCAATCATCAGCATATGGAATAATTTCTTTTTCAAAAAATCTTCTTAACTGAGTTCGCCACTCATCATGATGTGGCATTAAATATTCATTTTTTAGCCTTGCATTATCAAAATTTAATGACATTTCTATTCTCTAAAATTTAAAAAATCGCAAATTAGTCTAAATTAAAATTGGTTTGACAGAAAGCAGCTTCAAATATATTATACTGTACATTTATACAGTATAATATGACTCATAAATTCTTAATAGAGAACCTGTTAGCACGCTCTGACACATGGATTGGCAATAACCATTCGAGTTGTAAAGAAGTAGTATCTACTGGAAATTTAATCCTTGATGAATTCTTATTGGGCGGTTGGCCAATTTCATCATTAACTGAATTAATAATTAAAAAAGAAGGATTAGGAGAATTAAGCCTTATTATGCAGACTGTTAAAAAATATACTGATAGAAATCATTTGTGTATATGGTTAAATCCGCCTTATGAACCCTATCCTCCAGCTTTGGCTAATGCAGAAGTTGCTTTGAACAATCTACTTATAATCAATACAAGCAGCGTTAAAGAGTGGTTATGGATAGCAGAGCAGTCAATTCGTGATAATGCATTATTATTACTCTGGAATAGAAATCAAAATATTAATTATCAAATGCTTAGGAAACTTCAATTAGCTGCAAGTGAGACTATTTTGCCTGTATTTTTATTTAATTCTCCCGAAGCAACTAGAGATTCATCGCCTGCCTTTCTAAGAATCATAATTGATTCTTCTCAAACAAAAAAGTTGCTACTAACATTAAAAAAATTAAGAGGGAAAGCTCCTGGGCAGCAATTAATAATGCCTTCAATGATCAATATAAGTGATCGAATACAAATAAATAAAATGCTAGTTAACAGAAATCAACCCACACACTGTGATTTTAATTTTATCTTAGAAAAATCAAAATCGAGCCAAGAAATATATAATTAAAAATTAATGATCTTGCAGAGCAAATCCAAAGAAATATGGATGTACATAGGATTTCCTAAATTATCACTTGAAGCAGTTACTATAAATGCCTCAGAGAAATTTATAAGCCATCCTTTAGCAATAGTTGATACGAATAAAAATAGGAAAAAAATAATTGCATACAATAACTCAGCATATAAATGTGGAATTGATAAGTCTGTATCTCTATCGACTGCATTAGCAATATGCCCACACCTGAATGTTAATCAAAAAGATCCCTTGCAAGAAAGAAATTTACTCAATAGTCTGGCTATTATTAGCTATCAATTTACTCCAAATATAGCAATTGAAAATAACGGACTCTATTTAGAAATATTCTCCTGTGAAAAGCTTTTCAAAAGTTATGAAAATTTACTGTACTTGTTGAATGAAAAAATGTCTCAGCATGGAGTATTTGCAATTAATGGTTTTGGTAAAAATCCTTTGACTGCGAAGATACTATGCAAAAATAGATTTCAAAAAAAAATACCAAATTTAAATAATACTCTTGAAGAATTTAAAAATGTACCTATTAGGAGACTAACTGGTAATTTGAAACAAAGAAGGATTTTCACTCAACTGGGTTTTCAAAGCATCGGGGATCTGATAAATGTACCAATATCGTCACTAAGCCAAAGATTTGATAAGGATTTGATTTCTAATCTGGAGATACTTTTACATCGAAAAAAACAATTATTAACTAATTTTAAACCACCCAGGAGTTTTCAGGAAGAAATCCTATATATTCATGGATTAACAGATAAAAAAAGCTTAATTTTCCCGATGAAATCCTTACTAAAAAGATTAGATGATTATTTAACCGCTTTGCAATACAAATGTTTTCAGGTCACTTGGCACTTTAGAGCATCATCAGGACAATCCATAGCAATGGAAATTAAACTATCGAAAAGTAAAAGTGATTCGAGTTACATGCTAAAGCTAAGCCAACTTAAATTAGAAAATATAGATTTGCCAGAAATAATAGAAAAAGTTTCTCTGTGTTGTGATGCATTAGTTGAAAATATAAAAACTAATAATGAGTTATTTCAAGATACTAAAAATAAACTTCAAAATAATTACAAATTAATAGATAAAATTATTGCAAAGATTGGAGAAAAAGCATTATTTAAATTGTTAATAAAAAATGAGCATGCTCCAAGAAAAGCAGGCGTTATTGAAAATACCAAGGAAGAACATTTTTTTAATCAAGGAAGGACAGAAAACAAAAGACCTATCTGGCTACTAAAAAAACCTAATCCAATTAAATTTCAAAATGGCCAATTATACTTAAACAGCTATATGAGAATATTAAGTGGACCAGAGAGGATATGTGATAACTGGTGGGAAAATAATCAACAATTTGACTACTATATTGCACAGGACGAAGACGGAGTTAATTATTGGATTTATAGATCTGGCGATAATTGGTTCGTCCATGGATTATTCTCTTAATCAAGCATTTCGTTCATTCTAACTTTGCTAATAATCATCATTAATTAGCAATCTACCTAAAACTTGATATAGTCTTAAACAACTTACGTCAACTAGAGGAGTATTTTATGAAACTGTANCATTTTGCATGNTTNAGTTCNTTNTCACTTNTANTNGCCTGTGCNTCNGAGAANGANCAATCNAANCAAGAAGTTGNAANCGAAGAAAATTCTGAANCAACCATGANNGAAGTAGCAGAAGCTAATCCNAGTTANTGGGGCTATATTGACTATTTNTGGGCACGTAATGGTGAAAATTTCACGCAAGAAAAATTCTCTGCATATGTTCAAGATTGGAGANTTGAAGCAGATGCCACAGATGTNGCTTATACAAGCTTTGGTTATNTTCCAGTCGAGCCTGATGAGAGGTTCGATGGCGTTTGGGCTGTATCTTGGAAAAGCAAAGCTCTCCGAGATCAAGCGTGGGAAAAATGGCTTTCAAATAATTCAACAGAAAAATTAGCCGAAAAATATGGAGATATTATTACTCTTGGTGGAGAAAACTACGAGGATGTCTACGGCTTTTATGCATTTAGACCAAGAGAAATGGCCAATCCTTGGGTTTCCCAGATAGGGCCTGAACAAACACCCTACAACGTTGATATTCGTTTTTGTAATTTTAATGAGAATATGGGCTTTGATGACTTGAGAGAAGTCATAAACGCAGACTTTTATCCATGGCTTGATAATTATGAATTGAGCAATCCAGATGACTCTTACAATTTCAGTATTGAAGTTCCAACAAGAGAAGACGCCACATTTGACTACTTGTGGAAAAATATACACAAAACAGCTGAGCAAGCAGATCGAGGAAACAGTGCTTGGATTGAATCGGGTTTAGAGATTCAAGGAAAATTTGACTCAGTCTCGACATGTGAACCTTCAAATGGATTCAATCGTTTTGCAGGGTATATGATAAAAGAAGAGGCTTGATAAACTAGTATTTTGCATCAGAGATGTCAGGATATCCNTGATGCAAAATAATTAATAAAAAGTAGCAACTCAAGAGTTAGTAATCTACTAAGTTCTTAAATATCTCATCAGGTGAAAAACTTTTGGACGTGCGCANTAGGTAGAAANGAAAANNGAGATGGTTGANTACANCNCTCTTTTAATTGTTAGTTTCTGCCAAATTCAAATATCAATCTAATANTCATTNTTAATGCAACTTGGCATATATCATGCATTCCTTTTGATAATCCAACGAACTTGGGTTTGCAGAATGAAGAAATGCTCTTATTTGCCTCCATACAGAGAGATTGAATGGTTAAATAAAATAATTTGACGCAAAACGCACCGTTATTGTGCATAAATGTAGCTGGAACTTAAAACTTTGAGTAAAAAAAGAATACAAAGAATTATTTTAACTGATCTCGACGGAAGCTTACTTGACCATCAAACGTATTCGTATGAGCATGCGAAAGACCTTCTTTTAATGTTGGAAAAAATAGGGATTCCAGTCATACCAGTCACGAGTAAGACATTTAGTGAAGTCGTGAAATTAAGAGAGGAGTTAAATAATAAACATCCCTTCATAACTGAAAATGGTGCTGGAATATATATACCAAAACCATATTTCAAACAGATCGAGCTCAACTGGAAGATCAAAAATGATTACTTTTTTATCTCCGATAGTCATAGCAGAGATTTTTTAGTCGANGCCATACAAAGCCATGCACACGAATTTCTGGCCGAGTTTAAAACTTTTCATGCTCTTAATGACATTGAAGGAATANGCTCGTTAGCAAAGGCAACAGGTCTATGCGAGGAGGATGCTCAACTTGCGAGTGAGAGAGAGTTCAGTGAAGTTGTGATTTGGTTGAGTACAGAAAAGCGCAAGAAAATGTTTGCAAACTGTCTAGAAAAGCATGGTCTTCTTGTTCAACAAGGTGGACGGTTCTTAAATATTACTGGCCAGTCAACCAAGGGTCAGGCAGTACAAAAATTGATTGAGATTTATTGCGCGCAACCGAACATTGATGGCTCTGATTCTCTTGCCATTGGAGATAGTCACAACGANATCTCGATGCTCGAGATTGCTGATCAAGCTTTAATAATAAAGCCATTTAAAAGAAAGCCGCTAAAAATAAATAGAAAAGCCAAAGTAAGTATTAGCCAAGAGATAGGACCAAGAGGATGGGTTTCAGGCGTTACTGATTGGCTTCAAAACTTTAATTAATCAGAGGATTAAGTAATGGGCGATTTTTACCAGAACGGTATTATTACAACACTTCATAACCTAGGGCAAAGACCTATATCGGAGATGCATCAAGACTTGATTAAGTTCTCGAGAACTCGCCCTTTAGGNCTTATATTGCCTGCCCTTTTTACTGAATTAGAGGGCAAAGCATTGCCACTAATATTGAATGAGTTAAAGACAGTCCCCTATTTAAACCAAATAGTGATTGGATTAGACAGAGCTNATGAGGATCAATATAGGCATGCATTGAATTTCTTTTCTGAACTACCTCAACATTTTCGAATTCTTTGGAATGATGGACCTCGCTTAAAAGCTATAGATAAGCAACTTGAAAAGCTTGATTTAGCTCCTAAAGAATATGGTAAAGGTAGGAATGTTTGGTATTGTATGGGGTATGTGCTAGCCTCAAAAAAAGCAGAATCAGTAGCCCTNCATGATTGTGACATNACGACTTATACCAAGGAGTTACTTGCTCGGCTTATCTATCCGGTTGCAAATCCTCAGTTCAACTATGAATTTTGCAANGGTTATTATGCAAGAGTTGCTAATGGAAAAATNAANGGCAGAGTGTCGAGACTCCTAGTCTCACCTTTAATTCAAGCATTGAAGGCAAATCTAGGTCAAATGGATTACTTAGANTATATGGACAGTTTTAGATACCCANTAGCAGGAGAATTTTCATTTCGTAGAGATGTTCTGAATGATATAAGAATACCAAGCGACTGGGGACTTGAAGTGGGTGTTTTATCAGAGATGTATAGAAACTATGCCAATAATAGATTGTGTCAAGTAGATATAGCNGACAACTATGATCACAANCATCAAACACTATCAGCTAACGANGANACAAAAGGTTTGTCNAAAATGTCGATAGATATTGCGAAAGGAATGTTCAGAAAGCTTGCCACTCAAGGTGTAATATTCAGCCAGGAAACATTCAGATCAATTAAAGCGACCTATTTCAGAAGGGCTCTAGATGTGATCGAAAACTGCCATAATGATGCCATTATGAATGGTCTTCGATTAGATATTCATGAAGAGGAAAAGGCAGTGGAAATGTTTGCTCAAAATATCATTAAGGCAGGCGAGATTTTTACGGCCGTTCCAATGGAGCGTCCTTTCATGCCTAGCTGGAATAGAGTTGTTAGCGCTATTCCTGACATATATGACCAACTCATTGAAGCGGTGGAGAATGACTCCCGAGAATTCCAAGTAAGTGAGTCAGTGGTGACACCCCTAAAAAGAGCACCAAGGTGAGTGGAAGTATTTTATACGAAAAAGTTTTCTCGCATCTTGAGAGAATTTATTATGGGATGTCAAAAAATCAAATTGAATGTACTGCAAGCGAAATAATAGAAATATTAGAGCTCGAGGAAAAGTGTGAAGACTCGATAACTTCTGAAAAATGGTCCGAAAAGGATGTGGTTGCCATAACTTATGCGGATACTTTAAAAAGCGAGCCAGAGAAGCCCTTAATAACGCTCAAAAAGTTCTTTGATAGTTATTTTAAAGGAACAATTAATTCTATTCACATACTACCTTTTTTCCCTTATACATCTGACGATGGATTTTCGGTACTTGATTATTCGTCTGTAAATGAAGCACTCGGAGAATGGGAAGATGTGAGGTCATTATCAACAGACTACAAAGTAATGGCAGATGTTGTGATAAACCACTGCTCTGCTAGAAGTCGATGGTTTCAAAATTTTCAACAACAAATTAATCCTGGTAAGGATTTTTTCGCTACCGCGTTACCCACCGATAATCTCAGCCAAGTGGTGCGTCCCAGAGAAAGTGAGCTTCTTCGTGAAGTAGATACTCCTGATGGCAAAAAGTATGTGTGGTGCACATTCAGCCACGATCAAGTCGACTTTGATTTTAAAAATCCAAAGGTTTTGAAAGAATTTATCAAAATCATGATGTTATATTTTAGCTATGGCATAAAAATTTTTCGGCTTGATGCGGTTGCATTCCTTTGGAAGCAACCTGGAACATCTTGCATCAATCTGCCTCAAACACATGAAATCATAAGATTACTAAGGACATTATGTGAAGCTAAATCAACAGAGATATGCTTGATAACGGAAACTAATGTACCTAACCGAGAAAATCTTTCATATTTT
>PALW01000059.1 GCA_002710745.1 Porticoccaceae bacterium | reverse complement strand
CTATGAGCATGAGGGTCCCGCGCCAATGATCCTTTAGATCAACCATCTGTTTTGCTGTTCAAATTAAAGCGGTTATATGCACATCGTGGCCACATGCATGCATCACTGGAAAAGTATTTCCTGTTACTGGATCAAGTTGCGTGTCCTTTGATGCATAGGGTAAATTTGTTTTCTCTTTTAAAGGCAGCCCATCCATGTCTGCTCGCATCATCACAAGAGGTCCAGAGCCATTTTTCAATAATGCTACAACGCCAGTTCCACCGACATTTTCAGTCACTTGAAAGCCATGATCTCTTAATGCCTCAGCAATTTTTTTTGCAGTTGAAAACTCCGCTAAGCTTAACTCTGGATGTGCATGAAAATCTTTAAACAATGCATCAAGTCTATTTTCATAATCAGTTTGGATCGACTGCAATAAATTGTTTATATTGGCGAGAGATAGGGACGAAAAAATTAGTAAGTAAAATATGAAACATATCTTTGCGGCATGCATTTTCATAGATGAAACTCTTTGATTTTGATTCATAACACGTTTGTCATGTTTTATCTTGATTGTAAATCAAAGTCAAGATTACGTTGCCAACCTTTGATAGCGACTCTCTATCACATTTGTCGATTGTATCTCTTGTTGTATGCCAATAATCTGGGAAAGGGTAATGTATGAGATTAACAACATTTAGACCTGACCTTATAAAGGGTAAATGATCATCCTGAATAAATGTTCCATCTTTGTCGCTAAAGATATCCACATTTATTTTTTTGCCTATTGACCAAATTTCCTCCAGCAATTGTCTAGAATGTTTTTTGGAGTATAGCTCTTTGGGAATTAATAGATTTTTATCACACACCATGTCGACGATTACGCCTTTGTCGGGTCGATAAAAGGAATTTTTTTTGACGAATTCACTAGCCCCTATGGCAAAAGGTAGATCATCAATATTTCCAAGATCTTCAAGATCAAAAAAAACAAGATCGACAGTAGTCGGAGATTTGTCGAAAGTTAATGCTCGAGCAAGTTCTAGTAAAACAGCGACACCAGAGCCACCGTCATTTGCGCCTGATGTTGGCATTTTTAAATTAGCTTTGTTTTCATCAAGCTCTGATTGTGGCCTTGTATCCCAATGAGCCCCTATCATTATTCGTAAGTTGGGACTTTTTTCTCCTGGAAATGTCGCCCATATGTTCCTTCCCACTAACCCATATGCAGTAAATTCTTGCGAAGTGACTTTATTCGTGTATTTCTTAAGATTATTAACTATGTAATCGTGGGTAAGATTTTTACTATNAGGATGCGTNATNGATCTTGGNCCAAATAAAACTTGNTTNTCNATATGNGANAAAGCTCTGGATCCATCGAATTCTNNNTTAACTTGAGAAAANCCCNAANNAGAGNAAATNNATAAAAAAAAGAGGAGTGATAGNGGNATGCTTTTCATCTANTGAGATTGAGCTTCGAGAGNCTCAGNTTTTTTTNCGTCGGTCGGTACNGCAAATTTNNNTACCCCNTAAATNATTGCAATTACAGGACATAAGTAATTAAAAAAAGCGAAAGGNGCATATGTCAAGGTACTNATTCCNANGGTTCCCGCCATATATGCACCACANGTNTTCCAAGGGAAAAGAGCGGATGTAAGTGTTCCNGAGTCCTCAAGTGTTCTNGANAGATTTACCGCTTTTATTTTTCTCTCTTTATAGGGTTCGATAAGCATTTGNCCNGGCAGCACGATNGANAGATACTGATCTGATGCNATTGCATTTGTTCCTATACATGTTCCNANAGTTGTTGCTATCAGACCGCCAGTTGATTTCACNTTTGACAGAGGTGCTCTTATTAATCTTTCTAATAAACCAGCCTTACTCATTGCGCCTCCNAANGCCATAGCNGTNATNACAAGGCCGACAACNGACATCATATTNACCATTCCACCTTTGCTTATAAGATCATCATAAGCTTGATTTCCAGTTGANGATTCAAAGCCAATAAATAATGCNTTCATTANTTCTCTAAATATTAAAGCAACAGCANTTAAGTCTGTTGNNTNTTGTTTNTCAAATATCATTTCCATCTGAAATGTAATCGCGAATAGACANCCNAAGAAAGTTCCTANTAANANNGTTAAGAGTGCNGGTACCTTTTTNCGTGCCATGTANAAGAGGGCCAATAANGGGATTAACATCANAGGACTTATTTTAAAATTANTNTTGAGTTGATCTTGTAGGATGAGAATGTCNCTAATAACAATATTAGAATTGTTGGTTANTCCTAAGAATAGGAATATCGATAATGACANNAGAATTGCAGGTACCGTGGTCCAGAGCATNTGTTGAATATGATTNAATAAATCGGTTCTAGTAACAGCAGCNGCAAGATTTGTAGTTTCTGATAAAGGAGAGAGTTTATCTCCAAAGTATGCGCCAGAAATAATTGCNCCCGCCGTAATNGCCAATGAGACATCAAGAACCGTTGCAATGCCAATNAGTCCAATTCCNAGNGTTCCAGCCACTGTCCATGAGCTTCCTATGCTNAGNCCTAACATTGCACAAACAATACATGATGTAATGTAGAAGTAGTCTGGAGACATAATNTGGACACCATAGTAAATCATGCTTGGCACTGTGCCNGAGATAATCCAGCTCCCTATTAGTGAGCCAACAGTTANAAGAATTAANACTGCCTGCATCGAGACTTTTATCGTTTCGATCATGCCTTGCTCCATTTCTTTCCAGGAGTAGCCATTTTTTATTCCCATAAAGGATGCAAAGGCCGCTGCAAATATCAAGGCTACTTGATTTGGCGTTGATTCGTCCTCATAGACAATGGCAAAGCTCACAAGCAATATCATTAGGAATAAAACCGGTAAGATAGCATCCAAAAGAGATGGACTCTTTTTTNTTTTAGTTTCTATAACCATGAGCGCAGTTTCCGGTTTTGANTGACATTAGTAGCTTATATCGTTCGATTCTTCTTTTGTGACAAAACTATATGGCTTAATGTTTGTTTAACACCTTCTAGCGAGGCAATTTGATCAATTACTATATCAAGGTTCTGAGTTGTGTTTTCGGTTACTTTGGCCATCAAATCATATTGTCCACTGATTGTGCAGAGCATATCTAGTTGAGGGACTTTCTGCAATTTTCTAACAATTTCTGATGTGCGTTGAGACACAATAGAAATCATTATATAAGCGCTTATTTGTTGTTGATTAAAAGTTGGATTCAACCTGATCGTGTAGCCTTGAATTATTTCTCTNCGNTCAAGGTTTTCTATTGCATGCTGAACGGTTGCGCGACTGGTNCCNAGTTTTTTTGCCAGCTGTGATACNGATTGGCGGCTATTATCTTTGAGAAGATTAATTAATTCTTTTTCTTTTCTCATTATGAAACTTTTTTTTACATATTGATAAGTAATAATGTTCAATATTATACATATGAAACTCTTATTTGACATATTTTAGGTATATTATTATCAATAGAGGTGAAAAAAATGGCGCAGAATAAACAAAGCTATGACTTAAATGAGGTTTTGGAGACTAGATCTAGAATCGACAAAGATTTAAGCGATCAGGTTGAGATGTGTTTCTCTTTTTTGAAGAGCTATTCCTCACCTTTGGTTATAACTTCTAAAATGCGACTAAAGAACAATGCGCGTCGATTTATGAAAGCAATGCCCTCTGTAACACCACACTATGCTGTTAAGGCCAATCCAGATAAAGAAATTTTGAAAATCTTGATGCAAGAGGGCGTTAATTTTGAGATTGCCTCGGTCGCTGAATTGAACNTATTGATGGANTTAAAAGTGGACCCAAAATCAATATTATTCTCGAATCCGATCAAATCGCCCAAGGCTTTAAAGGAATCTCTATCTTATGGAGTGCAATGGTTTGCGGCTGACACGCCTGANGAAGTAATAAAGATTGCTGAGATTGACGATTCAGCAAGGATATTTTTAAGAATAGCTGTGAGCAACGAAGGATCTATGTGGCCTTTGTGTGAAAAATTTGGATCGGAAATGGACGCGGTTCAAACACTTATCACTGCGGCCAAAGATAATAGTGTATCGATTGAGGGTGTTTCTTTCCATGTTGGCTCTCAATGCTCGAATGTAAAAAATTGGCTCGATGGTATTGAAAGGGCTGTAGATATTTTTTCTTTGCTTAAAACAGCAGGTATGAAGCCTACTTTGTTAAATATTGGGGGTGGATTTCCAATACAGATGTCAGAAAAAGATCCCTCGATAGAAGATATAGGATTAAATATAAACGAAGCACTGAAAGCTTTGCCCAGCTCTATCAAAGTTGTAGCAGAACCGGGTAGATATTTAATTGGCTCTGCGGGTTGCCTGGTGACTCAAATTATTGGGATAGCTACAAGAAAAGACTCAAGATGGATTTACTTGGATTCAGGATTATATGGTGGTCTGATGGAGATGGCGGAGTCATTTCCAACTAAAATAATTAGTGAAAGAACGGATGAATTATCAGACTGGACCTTGGCAGGCCCAACTTGTGACTCGATAGATGTTCTTGGAAAACATAAATTGCCCAAGAGTTCTCAAATAGATGACTTAGTTTTTATTCCAAACTTGGGAGCTTATTGCACCACTTGCGGAACAGATTTTAATGGTTTCCCGCCGCCGAAGTTAGTCTTAGTCAAATAAATTACTATCCTCTTTATTTCCGTTTTGATAAATAACCTTTTATTATATTTGCAATAAATTTTTTGCATTAAATATTAATGTTATTTTTTGTTTAATTAAATTATGGAGGTTTCATTCTGACTAGATTTCTAAAGGCGTTAGCGAGTTTATTGCTAGTTTTCAATACTCAAATTCATGCCTCTGAGGAGGCTCCTTTTTCATTAGAAGAAGAGCTTTCTGACGAGAAATTCGAGGCACTAGGGTTACGAAAACTGTCTGTAAATGAATTAAGTGAATTATCAAAATGGATAGAAAATTATAAAACTTCTCAACATTCCGACGGAAATACTTCTGATAGCGAGGATGATTATTTTTTAGTCTCAGAGATTGATGGTATCTTTGAAGGATGGTCAGGTAGCACTATATTTCGTTTGAAAAATGGTCAAATTTGGCAACAAAGATTAAGTGGAAAATGGAAATATTATAAACAGTCGCCAAGTGTAAAAATTAAAAAAAACTTTTTTGGTTATTTTGTAATGCGAGTTGATAATCAAAAATCTATTGGGGTCAAGAGAATCAAATAGTATTATCATCTACATTTAAATATCCAAATTGTTATCTTCAAATATGAGAGTGAAACCATGACTACAAAAGATCAGAAAAATAAAGAGTCTCTCAAAGCTGTTCCTGCTGGTGGAAGCATGTTTTTATATGAAAAACCGGAGTATTTAAGCCCAAAAACTCATCCAAGGTTAGGTTGGAAAACCCCAGAAAAACCTTATTCTTTTGCGAAAAAGGTAAACTCAATACCTCTTGTGGCCTCAGAAATTCCATCTGCACAAAAACACTATCCTATTATTTTTCCAGATTTAGAGAAAGGAGGTCCGATTGCCGTTTTCTCAACTGAAGAGGGTAAAAATCCTTTTGTATCAGAGGATGGTATGTGGTTAAAAGATTGTTACATTCCAGCATATTTGAGGCGATATCCTATCGCTACAGTAAAAGGCGACGAGGGAAAAGTGGCAATCGTTGTGGATAGGTCCTCAGATGGAATTATGGAAAATGCTGAACTGCAATTTTTTGAGGGAGATAAGTTATCAGCTTGGGGGAAATCGCTTGTAGATTTTTCAGTACAGTATGAGCAGGATATTTATGAAACGCAGTTATTTATGGAAAAGTTAAGAGAACTTAACTTGCTGACTGCCAAGCATGTTGGACAAACAATCGGTGGTGAAGATAAAGCTTATGCGAATTTCATTTCGATTGATGGTGATGTATTGAAAAACTTGTCTAATGACCAACTACTGGAGCTCAATAACAGAGGTTACTTGGCAATTATTTTTGGACAACTATTCTCGCAGGAAAACTGGAGTAAAGTGATTGCCAATAGATCAGATTTAGGAAGTTAGAAAAGAACGTAAATGTGAGTGATTGAGTATGGAAATCGGGCAAGAATTTCAAACTGCAGTGTCTCTTCACAAAGCAGGAAAACTAGAAGCTGCATCTGATTTAATCGAAAAGATAATTGAGGCGGCAGACCCAAATGCTGATTTCTATCATCTCGCTGCATTAATAAAAAAATCTCAACACGACTTTAGCAATTCAGAAAAATTCTTTAAAAAAAGCTTAGAAATCATCCCTAAACAGCCGGTGGTCATTTCGAATTTCGCAAACTTATTAAAAATAATGAATCGCCTTAAAGAGGCCAACCAACTTTATATTTCCGCGTGCAAAATCATGCCTTCTTTTTTTGATGCTTGGTTAAATCGTGCACATTTATGTCTTGAAACGAATGATTATGAGACTGCTGAGAATTGTTTGCTGGAAGCCCTTAAATTAAAGGCTGACGCATCAGTTGCACTAAAATTAATGAACCTTTATATGATGACAAGTCAATATCGTAAACTTCTAATAGAGAGTCAATCGTTTATAAAAAGATACAGCAGCAATACTCAAGGATATATAAATCACTCCAGGGCTCTTGCTAGTCTAGATTCAACCGAGGTTGCTTTGAAATTTCTAGAGCAGGCAAAAGAATTAGTTGATGAAAGCGCAGAAATAGAGCATGAAATCGGGCTTATTAACTATGAGCTGGGTAAGTTTGATCAAGCAAAAAATAATCTAAACAAGGCAGTTAGTCAGGCGCCTGAGTTTATTAATGCTCATAGAACTTTAAATGAGCTTTATTTTCAGAGTAATGATGATGAGTTTTTGTCATCTTACAAAAATGCGATTCAAAGAAAACCAGACTCTGAATTATTATTCCATAATCTTGCTGCTGCTGAGTCGAGTAGTGGAGATGTTGAATCAGCAATTAAAACACTCGAGATTGCATTAAAGAAAATAGGAAAAACAGCTTATTTGCAGCACGGATTAGGAGCTCTTTATGTGAGAATGAAGGAGTATGAAAAAGCAGAATCTTTATTTAATGATGCATTAGAGCTTCAGCCAAATAACGTGCGCTTTTTACTCGATCAAATCAGCTTATTTATTAAGCAATCTAATTATGATTGTCAGAATCTTTTAGATCGTGCTTTCAATTTGCATAAATTTAATCAAGAGACCTGGGCCTACCAGGGTTTGTTGTGGCGATTATTAAAGGATGAAAGGTATCAATGGCTCTACAATTACGGATCATTTCTAAAAGAGCTTGAGCTTCCTACGCCTTCAAGTCATTCGAGCAGTCAACTTTTTATGAAGGACTTGAATGAGTATTTGGGGACTTTACATGTGTCGCACAAACAACCGCTCGATCAGAGTGTGCAGGGTGGGACACAGACCATGGGGGTGTTGTTTGATGATTTGCATAAACTTGTTAGTGATTTTAAAAACTCACTCCGAGAATCTGTGACAGATTACTTATCTTCGCTATATTACGATAGTGAACATCCATTTTTGTCACGATTGGGAGATGATTTTCGATTTTCTGGCAGTTGGTCCGTAAAGTTAAAGAAGTCTGGACATCATAATAATCATGTTCACCCTTTTGGATGGCTGTCTTGCTGTTCATACATATCTTTGCCAGATACAAGTGAGAAAGAAGGTTGTATTAAATTTGGAGAAACTTCATTGCAACTAGGTGAAAAAGAGGAGACAGCTCGGTTCATCAAGCCCGCAGTTGGCAAATGCGTATTTTTCCCTAGCTACTTTTGGCACGGAACAGTGCCATTTTCCTCTGATTCAAGCCGAGTGACGATTCCTTGTGACATCGATCCCGTGCTTTTTATGAAGTAAAAGACCGAAACATGGCTTTGGTTTGAAACAATGCTAGTTTTTAAAATATCAATCGATGATTCTGCTGCGTTGCTCAATGGTATCAGCGGCTCTCTGCGATTCTTCTCTTAGATCCATTTTTTGCTTTCGTGTGTAACAAATTTTTTCTTTTATGAGTTTGCCCACAATTTTCTCATAGGTGCATACGATTCCATCAGGATCAAGATCTTCAGATTCAGGTATTTCTAAACTTGTTGCTTTGACGGCCTCCGTTTCACTAGGATCTGTTGGCATAGACTGACAGCTACTTAGAATTAGGGCACTTAATAAAGCTAGAAATAATATTCTTGCACTCATGATAGGTCTCTTGACGAAAATAATTTAGGGAAACTTATTATACTAAATATTTGATTAGCTAGCTTTGTTTTTCTTAAGCGAATTATTAATGACATTTTGGTAGTTTTTCCAACGCCCCGATGCTTTCTTGTATAGTGGTTCTCTTACTTGCCAAGAGCTTGCGGTTTGGACACTGTTGTTTAACTTATAGAAATTTAAACAATCTTCTTGCCAATCCAAGCCAAGAAAAGCTAACGATTCTTTAATCTCATTTTTGGGATTCTTTATTAATTTATCGTAGTCGACAATATGTATATCTTCATGAAACATTGTTTGCCAGTGACTAACTAACTTCTCCACCTGTTTATAGTAAAACTCTATATCGCGTATTTCCGATGTGTAAGCCATTTGATCTGAAAATCGATTCGAAAATATCGAAATACAGTTGTCCATAATGTCTCTTTTAGTTATGAGAAATTTCGATTTTGGAAATATCATTTTTATTAGACCGAGGTGCAAAATATTATCAGGCCGTTTATCAGTTATAAGAAAATTAGGATGACCATGCCTTTTAAGAACCTCAATATAATTATTCATTATATTTTTTAAGTAAGATTTTCTTTCGGATGAAAAATTATCATCCTTAGTTTTACGGGATCGAGAGCATCGAGTAAAGAAGTCTAATTCTCCACCCGCCTTTATCTGAGAATGTGATGCGAGTATTTGCTCCAATAAGGTTGAGCCAGACCGAAACATTCCCGAAATAAATATCGGTTGTATCGAATTATCCAAAGAATACATGCTCATGTGCTCTTTATTATATTTTGCAATAAGTTCGTTAAATTCACTTTCGCAATTAGCGCTATCAAAATTTCGGTTCTGAGATTTATTTAATTTATTCGCTATTTCCCAAGACTCAAATGCTTTTTCATAATGCTCACTTTGATCATATAATTTTCCGAGAGCATAGTGACAATCAATAAGAGCATTCTGATTAATATTTGGATTTTTTATTAAGTTACTTAGCTCACTAATAAGATTGTCGCAATCGTGGTCGTTTGTTGCGAGCGCTAGCCTCGCTGAAGCACTCCCATGAATAGGATAAAGGCTCACCACTCTTTTAAACTGCCTTATTGCATCTTCTCTATTTCCAAGATCCTCTTCCAAGTTACCAAGATTATAAATCGCATCAACGTAGTTTGGATTTATTGCAAGTGATTTGTTGAGGCTTCTTCTTGCTAGTTCAGAATTTGCCAGCCAATTAGAATAGATATTTGCAATGTTAAGATATACCTCCTCGGGAAAATCTATTTTTAATGATATCGCTTTTTCATACTGCTCAATTGCTTTTGTATATTTTGCGGCACGAGTGAGGAACCAGGCATGGTTAAAGAATAGATCGGGATGATTAAACAATCTGAAGAGAGGATCAAAAACCTTCGGGGCCTCTTCAAAATCGCCCTCATCAATATGGATTTGTGCAAGTTTTATTGAGAATTGAAGCTCTTGGGGCCTTTGTTGAATTAGTATTTTTAGTACGTCTTTTGCCTTATTAATATTCCCGCATGCTATTTCTAATTCGCACATTAATGTTAACGCTTGATAATTGAATTTATCTTTTTTAAGAACTGACTTTACCGCCAGTCTTGCTCCGTCAAAATCACGTTTGGTAAGGAGGCCTTTTGCGTCATTTATTTTTGCTGTTAAATTTATCAATTATTTTGAGGCTAGATAGTTTTTTGTAATTAGCTATATTTTAATAAATATAGACTCATAAAAAAACAGCGAGCAAAGCTCGCTGTTTTTCGTGGTTCAAATATTCTTAAAATCTGAATGTTACATCTGCATAAACGTAACGACCAAGAATATCATACGTGCTATAAGAGTTTGCATTGTCTGGATTCAGACCACCACCAACCATTGGTGCTTCTTTATCCAGTAAATTACGAGCTCCTGCACTTAGACTAATCATCTCTGATACTGTGTAAGATCCATTTACATCTAGATAGCTCACCGCATCGAGAGCACCTGCTGCAGCCAATACATCAGCTCCATCAGATGGATAGCTTACGTCACCAAAGTATCTCCACTTAGCACCTACAGTCCAATCATCTTTAGAATAATTAGCTGAGATAGTGTGACGGTAATCCATGTTAGGTCCGGTACAGTTCGAATCATTAGCAATACCATTACAGTCATAACGAGTGTTCTCGTCTCCGGGTAATGTTAAGACCTCTGTCTCTAACGACTTTGATGCAATCATTTTGAGACTTAAAGTCCCATCCATTACATCCATGTCATAAGCAGCTGACACGTCAACTCCACTGAAGCTTACTTCACCGAGGTTTGTAGCAGTACTTGATACGTAACCTGATGTTCCAAGCCAAAGAGTACCAGCATTTCCTCTATTAATAAGACCGCAAAGTGCTGTATTTCCGTTCTCCATACACTGAGTCATGATTGTTATAGGTGAAATCGTACTAATTGCATCCTCAAGATCTATAGTCCAGTAGTCAACAGATACTGTTAAATCATCCATTGGGCTAGCAACCACACCAAATGTGTATGTGTCTGCTGTTTCTGGATCCAGGTTCTGATTACCACCATAAAGAGCATTGTACTGACTTGCCGGACTTGCAACGATATTTCCATATTGCGCTGCAGTTACTCCTGAAAGAGCACACTGAGCAGCCGTATAGGCAACAGTTCCGTCATCAGCAGTTGCACAACCATCAGTTCCTCCCCATAAGCCTTGGCTTTGTGGAGCGAACATAGTGGCAATACTTGGTGATGCTACAGTTCTGTTATATCCACCACGTAAAGATACCAAGTCAGTTGGGCTATAGGTTGCCGCAACCTTGTAAGTGTTATGATTTCCTGAAGTACTGTAGTCAGAAGCACGGAATCCAACTTCAGCATCGAGGTCATCTAAGACTGGTACCGCTGCTTCGAAAAACACGTCAGTTACGTTGAATCCACCCGCAATACTTGCTGTTGGTCCACCTTGTCCAAGCAATTGACCTTCCTCAAATACAGTATCTGCGTCTCGATCATAGCTCATGTTGCGTCTCTCAACACCTACAGCAACAGTAACTGTTCCGTCGGTTGTTGGGAGGCTATAACCAGTATCAGTCGAAGCACTTGCTTGGAAGATTTCAGTTGAAAGATCTGCTCTCAACATTGCAACACCTGTAAGCCCTGAGGCTTGCTCTGATGTAACTCCTTGATATTGGAAAACATCGTAAGTTGCGTTAGCCAATGCAGTTGTAATGTTGGGTGCAAAGAAGTCATTGATATAAGTGATGCTTGAGTCAACATTGTTCTTCTGATAATTCACATCATAATCCCAACCTTGAAGCTCACCTTCCATTCCTAAAACTACTCTGAAAGAGGAGTTAGTCATAACAGAAGCTCTCGGACCACCTTCAACATTACGCTTACCGATATAAACCGCAAACTGATCACCTGATCCAAGTCCCCAAGTATCAGTGAGAGCTTGTCTCTGTGAATCGTTTAGTAAAGCCGAGTCATAGTCAATGTAGTATTCTTCAGCGAAGAAAGTACCTGATTCAGCAATCTGAGCTTTAGTCTCATAATTGGTCATCATTACCTCTCCATAGAGAGTAACCGAATCATTGACTTCTAGGTCCATCATAGTTCCCACGCTCCACTTTTCATCGGGACGCATATAGTGGTTTACAGGTGCATAATTGTACCTGTTGCCAACAGACGGGATGAAGTTAGAGTTAGAATCTAAGGTCCAATATTCATACGTTCCCCAGTCCAAGGTTCCACTCTCATTTAGCTGTGATAAGTAGAAATTTGGAACGATCGCATTTCCAGATCCACCACAAGAGGTTCCTGCTCCATTCAATGCGCAAGACGAGTAATCTCGAGATCCTTGAAGCAATGGAGAACCTTTTCTCCAGGTAGTGTAGAAAGTTGCGTGACCTTTGTCGTCAGCAAATTGTGTCCCCATAACAAGATCGATAGTATCCGCTCTTCCATCAACACCATCCGATCCACTTGGATAGGTGAATCCAGCAGTGTCAAGAAGACCGCCAACATATCCGTTGTCGTTATCATGCATAAATCCAGAAGTCCCGATGTTTAATTCGACACCTTCAAAATCATCACGCATTACGAAGTTAACAACACCAGCAACTGCATCAGCACCGTAAACTGTTGAAGCACCGCCAGTGAGAACCTCTATTCGATCGATCATTGCAGTTGGAATTTGGTTAACGTCAGCTGCTGCCGAGTTATATGCACCACCTGCTCCCATTCTTCTGCCGTTTATGAGCACAAGCGTTCTGCTTGATCCCATACCTCGAAGGTTTACAGTTGCGTTTCCGCTTGCTCCGTTCGATATGTATGAGTTGTCTCCTGTACTTATTTGTGGAAGGCTACTCAAAAAGTCTTCAATCTTGTTAATACCTGTTTGCGCAATTTCTTCAGCGCTTGAGACGATAACAGGACTTGAACTTTCGACCCCTTCAGCTTTTTTGATGAGCGAGCCAGTAACGACGATTTCTTCTACACGATCGTGATCATCAGCATAAGCTCCACCTGCTGCGATTGCACCAGCTAGGGATGCTATTCCCATCGCACTGGTGACAGCTACAGATAATTTGTTCCTTTTCATATATTTCTCCCGAGAAAACTAACTTTAAAGTTAAATACATTCAACTCAAAATTGAGCGAAATGTCCGTGTTATGCGTTAATCGCGCTTTTAACTATTTGAGAGTAAGCAAATCAGTTAATAGAGTCTTTAATCATCACAACGACGTTGCTAACATATTACACTACAATAAAAAAAAATCATAAATAATTTAATGGATTTTAATTGTTAAAT
>PALW01000058.1 GCA_002710745.1 Porticoccaceae bacterium | reverse complement strand
TAGACTTCGTCATGCAAGAGGACAAAGCCTACCTGATTGGTTAATTATGCATAGTGGTAAGGTTGAAGTCTTTCCAGATGGTGTTGCTTTCCCAAAATCAATTGAAGAAGTGAAGGAGCTTTTAACCTTCGCCTCAAAACATGAAATTAATGTCATTCCTTATGGAGGAGGAACTTCTGTTGTTGGACACATTAATCCAGAAAAAACTGACAAGCTAAATCTAACAATCAGCATGAGTAAAATGACGAAACTATTAGAACTGGATCCGATTAGTTTATTAGCGAAATTCGAATCTGGCGCTTCTGGCCCACAAATTGAAGAGCAACTAAATAAAGAGGGATTTACATTGGGTCACTTTCCTCAGTCATGGGAATATTCGACTCTTGGTGGTTGGATNGCCAGCCGATCAAGCGGACAACAATCACTTAAATATGGACGAATTGAAAANCTTTTTGCAGGNGGAAAGATTGAAACNCCNANAGGAACTCTCGANATACCAACATGTCCNGCNTCCTCTGCTGGNCCNAATTTAAGGGAGTTTATNCTTGGNTCAGANGGTCGNTTAGGNGTNATAACAGAAGCGACAGTAAGNGTCTCNCCNGTAGCAAAAAGNGAGAGATTTGGAGCAGTATTTTTTCCATCTTGGGAGTCTGGAATGTCCGCAGTCAGANCATTAATNCAAAANGATTTTAATCTCTCTATGATGCGGTTAAGTAATCAGTTAGAAACNTTAAGTTTGATTTACATGAGCGGGAGAACACCTGAGGAAATCAATAAACTGGATAAAGATCTGTCTGCTAAAGGAATAAAAGGAGAAAAAGTTATTCTAACCTTTGGTGAAACCGACACAGATGAGATGTTCATCCATAAAATCACTGATGTTTGCTCAGAATTCGATGGTGTCTTGGATGAATCTGAGCTGATGAAGAACTGGAAGCACGGTCGGTTCAAAGCACCATACTTAAGAGAGCCCCTAGGAGTAGCTGGCTATGCTGCGGATACCATTGAGACAGCAGTTAATTGGAAAGATACTAAAGAGACGATGAAGTCGATGGAAGAACACATTTCTCAAGCCCTAAGAGAGGAAAATGAAAATATTTTTGTTTATTCACATTTATCGCATGTCTATAAACAAGGATCGAGTATTTATACTACCTATATTTTTCGGATCGGGGATAGCTACGAAGAAGGCNTGGATAGATGGAGAAAAATAAAAACTGCAGGTTCTANAGCAATTATGGACGCTGGGGGAACAATCAGTCACCAGCATGGCGTTGGACTGGATCATATGAGTTATCTCCCTATTGAAAAAGGNAGACTTGGTATCGATGCAATTGATTCTGTTTGCCGATTTTTTGATCCAGGGAAAATAATGAATCAGGGAAAACTTATTCAAAAAGGCAGTGACAGATAGTGCCAGGATTTACAGATAAAACCAGCCTTATTAACTCAATGAAAACTGGAAATAATTTGACCTGGGATTTAATTATCATTGGTGGTGGCATTACAGGTGCCGGTGTTCTGCGAGAGGCAGTCAGGAGAGGATATAAAGCCTTATTAATTGAGCAAAATGACTTTTCTTGGGGAACATCGAGCAGGTCATCAAAGATGATTCATGGAGGACTGAGGTACCTTGCAGCTGGAGACTATAAACTAACAAAAGAATCTGTCCAGGAAAGACAGAAATTATTGGAAGAGGCACCAGGACTTGTCTATCCGATATCATTTTTTTTCAGCTTCAGGAAAGGTCTTTTCCCTGGACCATTTATAATGAAAATTATCATGCTTATTTACGATAAGTTTGCGAGCAAAAAAGATCATAGATTTTATAAAAACGCTGAATTGTCAAAAAAATTCAAGAATCTNAATGAAAAAAATCTGAAAGGTGCTGTTGCCTACACTGATGCTATGGTGGATGACTCTCGACTAGTTTTGAGAGTTCTTCAAGACAGTATAGATCTGGGTGGATATGCGATTAATTACACGAAGGCCAGAGAGTTAATCATCAAGAATTCAAAGGTAGTCGGTGTTAAAATTCAAGACAAAACTTCGTCAACGCTTCTGTCTCTGGAGGCGCCAACAGTGATTAATGCGACTGGAGCATGGGCTGACTTGGTAAGAAAAGATGTTTGCGATGAACAGAAAGTGAGACCTCTTCGAGGTAGTCATGCTGTTATTCCCGCATCAATCTGTCCTGTCTCGAATGTATTTACATTTCTTCATCCAAAAGACAAAAGAGGCGTCTATGTTTATCCATGGGAAAATACTGTCGTCTTGGGCACAACCGATTTAGATCATAATGAAGAATTAAATTCAGAGCCCAANATATCAAACAAGGAATTAAACTATCTAATCGATGGCTTTAATTCACAATTTGATAAAGTCAAAATAGATAGAAAAGATATTATCTCTACCTGGGCAGGTGTAAGACCAGTCATCGGAAGTGGCAAAGGTAAAGATCCTTCCAAAGAACGCCGAGATCACGTTGTTTGGAATGATAATGGCCTGATAACTGTCAGTGGTGGCAAGTTAACTACGTTCAGACTAATTGCCCTCGACACCCTTGATCAAGCCAAAGCAACCTTGCCGAAACCAAAAAACATAGATGATCACGCTATTTTCAAAACTCCGAAAAAAACTGGTCACCATGTTGACACGTCAAATCCATCACAGTCAAAAAGACTGTTAGGCAGATATGGGGAGAAAGCAGCGGAGCTTTTAAGCACAATTAGAGATAATGAGGAACATTTTATTGAAGAATCAAATTACTGGGTTGCAGAATGCCGCTGGGCCGTCGTTAATGAGGCTATTGAACATATTGATGATTTAATGCTACGTAGAACGCGTTTAGGAATGTGTCTGCCAAATGGTGCGAGAGATCTGCTACCAAAACTAAAGATTTTATTTACAGAAGAGNGAAATTGGACAGACCAAAAGTGGAATGAAGAAGTTGTCAGATATAATNAAATTTGGCAGGAATCTTACTACATCCCATAAAAGGNAAAATGAATATGGNAGACCAGCAAGACTATCTTCTGAGTATCGACAATGGCACACAGAGCATAAGAGCTATTGTATTCGATAAAACTGGAAGAGAAATTGCGAAGAGTGCAGTACCAATAACACCCTATTACTCCAAGGAGAATGGATGGGCTGAGCAAGAGCCATCTTATTTTTGGGAATACGTCTGCAAGGCAACAAACGAACTTTGGAAAGTAATTGATTTCCCAAAGTCACATATTAAAGCAGTCTCCATGACCACCCAACGAGCAACTGTCGTCTGTCTTGATAATCAGAATAAGCCATTAAGATCAGCAATAAGCTGGCTAGATTCACGTAAAGTGGATACAAAGCCTAAACTAAATTTAATCGAGGCGGCTTTACTCAAAGTCTTGGGTGCGAAAAAATTNGTTGATATGTTCCATCAAAATGCTGAAGCGAATTGGATCTCCCAAAATCAGTCGGATCTGTGGAAATCAGTCAAAAAATTTATTCTTCTTTCGTGCTATCAGAATTTTAAGCTAACTGGGCTGTTTAAGGATTCCGTTGCCAGCACAGTTGGTTATCTTCCCTTTGACTTTAGAAAACAAGAGTGGGCAGATAAAAAAAGTTTTCAATGGAAAATAATGCCAATAAATCAGGATATGCTTCCAGAGCTTGTTGAAGCCGGTGAAAAAATTGGTGTGGTGTCCAACAAGGCTTCTCTTGAAACAGGCATTCCAGAGGGCACTCCAGTTATTGCTTCTGGTTCAGACAAGGCTTGTGAAGTTTTGGGAACAGGTTGCATCGATGAAAAAATGGCTAATTTCAGCTATGGAAGCTTAGCAACAGTTAATGTCAGCTCAAATAAATATCAAGAAGCTTTGCGATTCCATCCGGCCTATCCCGGCGTAATTCCCGGTACTTACAACATTGAAATGATGCTGCAAAGAGGTTTTTGGATGATCAGTTGGTTTAAGAGAGAATTTGGTGATATTGAGAGACAACTCGCTAAAACAAAAAATACTTCACCTGAGATACTCCTTAATAAATTACTAGAATCTGTCCCTGCAGGCTCAGATGGTCTAATGCTGCAACCTTATTGGTCGCCTTCAAATGGTGACGGTGATGAAACCCGGGGTGCAATAATTGGATTTAATGAGCTTCATACCAGAGCACATATTTATCGCGCAATGATCGAAGGCATTGTATACGCCATGAGAGAGTGCAAAGAAATTATTGAAAAAAGAACCGGAAATAAATTCGCAAAGATTGTGATTTCAGGGGGTGGATCTCAGAGTAATGAGATTATGCAGATTAGCGCAGATATTCTTGGCACACCGGTGTATAGATCGTCTATTTTTGAGGCCTCCTCGTTAGGTGCTGCAATAGCAAGTGCTGTTGGTATTGGAATTTATCCAAATTTTAAGGTCGCTGTGAGCAAGATGGTAAGAGTGGGACAAATTTTTGAGCCTAACGATAGTAATAAGAAGTTGTATGACCAACTTTATAACACTGTGTTTAAAGGAATGTATTCCTCTCTGCGACCTGCCTATTTGCAAATCAAAGATATCTTTAGATAACCACTAACTCTTTTTAAAACTTGATAAAATACTCATTACTTTCCTCCTACGTGGGATCATTAATAAAACTGCCATCATAATGTATACGACTGGTTCGACTATATTTAATTTGACTGACCAAAGAAAGTGAATCGTCACAAGAAATATAGCGATATAAACCATGTTGTGCAGTGTCTGCCAGTTTGCTCCCAATCGTCTTTTCATGAGGGAAAAAGATGTTAAAGCCAATATCATTAAAATAACAAAAGCAGTCATTCCAACTAAAATATAAGGACGATTAAAAACTTCTTTCAAAAAGAAAATGACGTCAAACTGCACTTCAAAAAGTAAAAAGCAAAATATATGTGTTGTCGCATAAAAAAATGCATAAAGGCCGATTAATCTCCTAAGCTTTATGAGCTGCCTAATTTTAAAAATCTTTGCTAAAGGCGAAATACTCAAACTGACTAATAAAAGATTAAGGGCCCCCATACCTGTGAAATGAGTGATGGATTTAACCGGATCACCTCCAAGTTGATCAATAGCTGCAAGATAAAATTGATTAATTAACAGATAAGAAAAAAGTGCGTGGAGGCAGAATTTAGCAAATAAGATATCATGGCGTCTTAAAATAAAGCTCATCTGCTAGTAATACTTGCGAAGATCCATACCCTTATACAATTGCGCAACTTCATCAGCATACCCATTGAATGGCAATGTTTTTATCCGAGTTTGATTGAAAATACCCCCAGAAGTGATTCTTCTCTCATAGCCTTGACTCCACCTTGGATGGTCTACCTCAGGATTTACATTCGCATAAAATCCATACTCATTATCTGCTAATAAGTTCCAAGTAGTATTCGGTTTTTTAGGAATCAGATCTATTCCTACGATTGATTTAATGCTTTTAAATCCATATTTCCATGGCACAACCAAACGCACCGGAGCACCATTCTGGGGGGGAAGACTTTTACCATACAGTCCAACCGCCAAAATTGTGAGCGGATGCATTGCCTCATCAATTCTTAATCCTTCGACATAGGGATAGTTTATACCGCCACCTAAAAAATAATTTCTTTGTCCTGGCATCTGCTCAGGATTATAGAGGGTTTGAAATCGGACATATTTGGTGTTCGATGTTGGAGCCAATTTGTTGATAAGTTTATTAAGTGGAAAGCCAATCCAAGGGATGACCATCGACCACGCTTCTACACATCGTAATCGATAAATTCTTTCCTCCAAATCAAACATATCAAATAAATCATCGTAGGAAAGTTCAATTGAATTTTTATTTTCACCAGTTACTTTTAAACTCCACGGTTTAACCCTGAAATTTTTTGATAGCTCTGCTGGTTGATGTTTTTGGCTACCAAACTCGTAAAAATTATTATGCGAAACAGCTTTCTTCTCCTGAGTTAACTCATCGGAGATAGGTTCTGCTTTTGTGAAGTTAAGAGAAACTGATGGATCAATTTCTTTTCCCATCAACAAATCTGCTTTTGGGCTAGAGAACGAAGAGGACGCTAGTAAAGCAGTACCTCCAAGAAAACCCAACTGCTTGAGTATCGTTCGCCGATTAAGAAAGACCGACTCATCCGTTACTTCGCTATCTTTACAATTATGTTTTATCACTTTAATCGCCACGTGCTCATCATTTATTCAAATATACCGCGACAGGGACCTGTCTAGTTACTCTGTTAAAAGATTGTACGTCTGACAATACTGAAAAGTCTTATCGAGGGCATCCCCAAGTTTATCAATCAACTCATCAATTTGATTATTTGTNATGATAAGCGGAGGACAAATACCAATGCTGGAGCCAGCTACTGTTCTGATCAANAANCCATTATCTTGTGCCATTTTTTGAGCNACTCCACCGACTTTGCCATCCTTNAATTGATGATTNAGCTCTTTATTTGGAACTAACTCNAAGGCTGCNAGCAAACCGCTNCCTCTNACCTCNCCCACTAATGGNTGTGAAGAAAATTGACTCAATTGCTCTTGAAGATATTTACCTGNAGTTGANGCTCGNTNNAAGATTTCNTCTCTNTCATAAATTTNGAGNACTCTNAANGCCACNGCGCAGGCCACCGGATGTCCTGANTANGTNTATCCATGNCCNAANGCTCCTGCNGNAGCGCTCTGATCTATCATCGCCTCATANACATCTCGNCTNATCGCNGATGCACTAATCGGCATNTATGCAGAGGATAANTGTTTTGCAAATGTCATCATATCNGGNGNTTTAATTTCCATTGTGGTNCAACCAAAATCANTNCCTGTNCTNCCAAANCCAGTAATTACCTCATCAGCCCANAACATGATTCCATATTTATCTAATACATTTTGAANTCCTTCATAGTACCCGTCNGGTGGAACTATGACNCCACTCGCGCCCGTTATTGGCTCCNCNATAAAAGNNGCNATNGTCGAAGGATCCTCTGCAATAATTAAANTCTCNAAGTTNCCNACTATTCTATCGACAAATTGANTTTCAGTTTCTCCTTCAAGCTTACCNCTNTANTAGTGAGGATGATCCGTTCTCAATATTCCTAGCGCATCNANTGGCANGTCAAAATGATTCTGAGTTACNGGNAGTCCCGTTANAGANGCNGCNGCAACNGTAACGCCATGATAAGAGCGCTCTCGAGCAATAATCTTTCGCTTTTCTGGTTTTTTAATAGCTTCATGATAGTATCTCAGNAATTTAATNTGCGTATCATTTGCNTCNCTNCCGGAATTTCCAAANGAAATCACAGGATCTTTCATNGGTATCATATTNGCCAGTTTTTCTGANANCTCGATNGCGACTTTGTGAGTTTTACCTCCAAACATATGGCTNAAAGTAAGCNTTTTCATCTGCTCNGCGGTAACATCTATCAATTCNTGATTCGCNTANCCCAGCGCTGTGCACCAAAGTCCAGAAAGACCCTCTAAATATTNATTACCATNGGTATCCCATACATANCAGCCNTCTCCTCGATCNATTGAGATCTGCTCTATCGCTTTAAAATTAGTGGTGGGGTAAATAAGATGAGTCATTTTNTNGCCTCTACTGGTCTATTCCGCCGATACACAAATATTTTATTTCCAAATAGTCATCTAAACCATACTTGGAACCCTCTCTGCCGTTTCCCGATTCTTTTATACCTCCAAATGGAGCCATTTCATTAGATATAATGCCTTCATTTACGCCAACTATCCCAAACTCTAGTGCTTCTGAAACTCTGTATATTCTGCCGATATCCCTTGAATAAAAATAAGCTGCTAGACCGAATTCAGTTTTATTTGCCAACTCAACTGCTTCATCTTCAGATTCAAACTTGATAATTGGAGCCACTGGACCGAAAATTTCTTCATTGAATACTCTCATACTCGTATTAATATTCGAGAGAATCGTCGGCTCTACATAGCAATCTCCATATGCATTATTATTTTCACCAAGCTCTGAAATTGCGCCCTTTAATTTCGCATCCTCTATCAAGTCTTTTACATCAGCCGCAGCCTTGCTGTTGATAAGGGGGCCAATTGTGGTTTCCTCGCCTAAGCCATTTCCAACCACTAGCTTTTCACATTCTGTTTTAAATTTAGAAAGAAATTCATCATAAACCGAATTTTGCACCAAAATTCTGTTTGTACAAACGCAAGTTTGACCTGCGTTCCTATACTTTGAAATCATGACTCCCTTTATAGCTTCATCTATGTCTGCATCATCGAAAATAATAAATGGTGCATTCCCACCCAACTCCATAGATGTTCTCTTTACAGTCTGAGCACAATCAGTGATGAGTTTTTTNCCAACNGGAGTTGACCCAGTAAAAGTTAATTTTCGGACTAAACTATTAGAGNTCATTTCTGCACCAATTTCACTCGTATTGCCCGTAACAATATTTATCAATCCGGGCGGAAATCCTGCTCGCTCGGCTAGAATAACAAGCGCGAGTGCTGATAAAGGTGTTGCATTCGCTGGTTTACAAACAACAGCACATCCAGCAGCGATGGCAGGTGCAATTTTTCGTGTCAACATTGCGTTAGGAAAATTCCAGGGTGTTATGCATGCGACAACACCAATGGGTTGTTTAATCACCATTATNCTCTTGTCANNGGATGGNGGTGCAATAANATCCCCGTATACGCGCTTACTCTCCTCAGCAAACCATTNTATATAGTTTGCTCCGTAAGCTATCTCTGCTCTGGCCTCTGAGATTGGTTTCCCCTGTTCATAAGTCAAAATTTTTGACAAATCTTCCTGATTNGCCATCACTAAATCAAACCAATTATTGAGCAAATTAGCGCGGTCTTTTACTGTAGATTTTGACCATGCTTTTTGAGCTTTATNTGCTGCATCNATCATTCGGCTCGTTTCTGCTCCGCCACACTTCGCTACATAGGCAAAACTATTCCCATCAGCGGGGTTATCAACATTTAAAACTCCCCCGTCATCAGCATCTATCCACATTCCATTCAGGTAGTTCTGCGATGTGAGCAAAGTCTGATCGCTGAGCTCTAGCTTCATTCCTAAATCCCTCTTTTTTAGGTCAAATATATACAGACAAAGTTACAATAATATACTACCAAAGGATATATCTTTTTGTGCATGAAAATTATTTCTTAAAATGCAATTTACTTTATTTATCAGCTGACAATAAAGCTCTTAAGTTACAGAAAAACTAAAAAGTTAATTTTGAATATATCGAATAGCATGTTGATATTAATTAAAATGACCCCAAATAAAAGTAAAGGAGAGTGTTTATGGATCAATATAGAGGGACAACTATTCTATCCGTCAGACGCGGTTCGTCAGTGGTAATAGGTGGCGATGGCCAAGTTAGTCTGGGTAATACAATTATGAANGGAAATGCTCGAAAAGTCCGGAGGCTNCATAACNACGAGGTGATNGCTGGATTTGCAGGAGGAACNGCGGATGCATTTACCTTATTTGAGCGATTCGAACAGAAGCTAGAGCAGCATAATGGAAATCTCACACGAGCAGCGGTTGAGCTAGCAAAAGACTGGCGTACAGATAGAATGCTGCGAAGACTTGAGGCCCTTTTAGCGGTTGCTGACAAAGAAAGCTCCCTGATAATTACCGGAAATGGAGATGTTATCCAGCCAGAAGACGACCTTATTGCTATTGGATCTNGTGGGCCTTTTGCTCAATCAGCTGCGCGCGCCCTTCTNAATAATACAGAACTATCGGCCAGAGAAATTGTAGAGANTGGNCTTAAAATTGCTGGTGATGTTTGTGTCTACACAAATCACAATACTACTATCGAAGAACTTAATCTTGAGGTTTAAAAAATGTCACACATGACTCCAAGGGAAATCGTGCATGAGCTTAACCAACACATCATTGGNCAGGATGATGCAAAAAGAGCTGTC
Source organism: Porticoccaceae bacterium (assembly GCA_002710745.1). Classification (GTDB taxonomy): domain Bacteria; phylum Pseudomonadota; class Gammaproteobacteria; order Pseudomonadales; family Porticoccaceae; genus AAA300-D14. The sequence continues at coordinate 1,732 of PALW01000058.1, read as the reverse complement.
GCAATTGCGCTCAGAAACAGATGGCGTCGATCCCAACTTGATGAAGATATCAGGAATGAAGTAACGCCAAAAAATATTTTAATGATAGGCCCAACTGGTGTGGGCAAAACAGAGGTTGCTCGAAGACTTGCTAAACTTGCAAATGCTCCTTTTGTGAAAGTTGAGGCAACGAAGTTTACAGAAGTGGGTTATGTGGGAAAAGACGTTGAATCTATTATCAGAGACCTTGTCGAGACTGCGGTCAAAGAGTGCAGAGAGAAGGAGATACTTAAAGTCGATCAACGAGCCTTGGATGCAGCTGAAGAGAGAGTACTTGACGCGCTTTTGCCACCAGCAAGAAGCTCCGAAGGTACTCAAGAAAAAAATTCCACCACCAGGCAAGTGTTCCGAAAAAAATTGCGTGAGGGTGCTTTGGATGAAAAAGAAATCGAAATTGAGCTCAGTCAAATGCCCGTTGGTGTTGAAATAATGGCGCCACCAGGGATGGAGGAAATGACATCACAACTACAAAATATGTTCAGTAATATGGGAAAAAATAAAAAGACGACAAGAAAAATATCGGTTGCAGATGCATTGAAGCAGATTAAAGAAGAAGAAGCAGCAAAGCTGATTAACGAAGAAGAAGTCAAAGCATCTGCCATAGAATCTGCTGAACAGAACGGTATAGTCTTTTTAGATGAAATAGACAAAGTTTGCAGAAATACTAAAACCTCAGGTGCTGATGTCTCTCGAGAAGGGGTTCAGAGAGATCTACTACCACTGATAGAAGGTTGTACTGTTTCGACTAAATTCGGAATGATAAAAACAGATCACATTTTGTTCATAGCCTCTGGCGCATTTCATTTATCCAAACCCTCTGATTTAATACCTGAGCTGCAGGGAAGGCTACCTATAAGGGTTGAGTTAAATGCTCTCAAAATTGATGACCTAAAGCGTATTTTAACTGAACCTAATGCGTCGTTGACAAGGCAACAAATAGAGTTACTGAAAACAGAGGGGTTGCAACTTGAATTTACAGAGGACGGGACCCAAAAAATCGCAGAAATTGCGTTCGAGGTCAATGAGGGCACAGAGAATATTGGGGCAAGACGCTTGCACACGATACTTGAGCGCTTATTAGAAGAGATCTCCTTTAATGCATCTGACTGTAGCTCAAATGATAATTCAGTGGTGATAGATAAAAAATTTGTTGAAGAAAGCTTGAGTGACTTAGCTAGTAATGAGGATTTAAGTCGTTTTATTCTTTGATTTAAATTTAGAAAAAAATGTCTGAATTTAAACCCGAAAAAATAATAGTCTCAAAGGCGAAGGACAAGCTAACTCTTGTTTATAAAATGAGAGATCGAATATCGCTTTCTGCTGAATATTTGCGTGTTTACTCTCCAAGCGCTGAAGTAAGAGGGCATCATCCTTCAGATCATGTGCTTCAATATGGAAAGAAAAATGTACGCATCATTAATGTTAAAAAAGTAGGACTGTATGCTATACAGTTAGTCTTTGATGATGGTCATGACTCAGGGATATATTCCTGGGACTACATTTTCTCCTTGAAGAAAAATTACGAGGCTTATTGGAAGAACTACCTTTTACTTCTCGCCAAAGAGAGTCAATCTCGATTACCCGATACTCAAATCTTAGAGCTCAAATGAAAGAACAAAGTAATATCGGTAGATCATCCAATATGATTTGATTTGTGTACTTATAATACATGACTACTTTATCGCATATATTG
>PALW01000057.1 GCA_002710745.1 Porticoccaceae bacterium | reverse complement strand
TGCTCTGTGAAATTTTCCAAGTCTCTCCACTACCCATTTCGAACCTTGTGGCACCATTCTTACGGCTTGAAAAAACGTTACTAGGACCGCTAAAAAAGCGGCTAATACAATTACTAAACCACCAAAATCCATCATAAATCTCCCATAAATTTTCTTATTTCTTCATTACCAAATGATCATTCAAAACTTCTTTTATTTCTAAACTTTCGCCTAGCTTTGTCTCACCATCAAAAACAAAACTCCATTCATCTTTATCAAGAACGGGAGTTGAAAATCTTACTCTACCAAAGGTCTTTCCAACTGGGGTTTTTGTGACGACTCCAATTTCACCAATTGCTGAACTAAGAAACTTTGGCTGTCTCTTTCTTGTTGCCATAAATGGTTTCATCACTTTAAACCAGATTACGGTGCAGATAATTGAAAAGATTGTCCATAGCAATATTTGTGTCCCAATTTGTAGGTCAAAAAGAAGCATTGAGATACCTACCAGGATCGCTCCTACTCCAAACCAAAGTATCGTAAAACTGGGAATAAAGATTTCAGCAATAACTAGAACCAAACCGACAACAAACCAATACCAATACAAGATTTCAATATCCATAAAACTCCTAATTAATAGATTGTCTAAAAACGATCGAATTCAAGATTTAGGATAACTCACTATTTTTTGGACAACAAGGTATACTTTTTTTAGACTTCTAGGCGCATTGTAATTGCATCACGCCGCAATTTACCCTCGTTGTAGTATGCCTTCCTTCTCCCAATCTCAGCAAAACCAAGCGCTTTGTAAAGCCTGAGTGCAGGCTTGTTATTTGCTGCAACTTCCAAATAAATTCGATTAATTGATTTTTCTAGTTTGTCTAACATTAGTTTGACAAGTACTTTACCAAAACCTTGATTCCGGTACTTATCTTTAATAATTAGATTATGAATTTCTGCATCGCGAGAGATCTTTTTAATTACGATAAAACCTAAAATAATTGATTTATCTTTAAGGACATAGATATCATCACAAACATCAAGTATTTGCTTCTCTGACCAAAACGGCCTTAGCTCATTCTTTTGAATGTCTAGAATACTTTTAAGATCACTTTGGTTGAACTTTTTTAGCAAGCAAGCCAATAATTTATCTCAGATTGTCTAGTGCGTATCGACGTTTTTCAAATGCTTTATTTTCTCCCAAACGCCTTTTTTCAGTTCAGGTTTATCTATTAAACTTTTCANTGATGGCAGCATTATAGTCGTGATTTTGTGGCTAATCTGATCAAAAATAGCCTCGTTATTTTCCCCTTGGANATGCTCCATTTCACCAAAAATCAGCAACTTATCTATACTAGCCGTTGCTAAATTAACTTTAATTTTCTTCACAATATCGGCCCCACTGTCTGACACCGTTAATTGAAAAGACTTACTACTAATAGGCGATGTGCTACTTAATGANCTAATGATATCTTTAAATAATCCACGCTCTATATTCGAGAGCGTTTTTTCAGTAATAGCGCATAAATATATGCCAGGCTNGATAATTGCTGAGGTTAGTATTTCGTCACTTTTTTCTTGTCTAACATTAATCTCAGAACTNCTATCTCTCTCAACNTACATAGTGATACCAAAAATATCAAGATAAGACTTCAGATCCATTTTNATATATTAAANTCCTCCAAATTGAGGATGAACTCTATCAGGAGTTTGCATCAAAGTAAGGGCATTCAAGTANGCTTTAGCACTTGCAATTAAAATATCTGTGTCTGCACCTTGACCATTTACAATTCTTTCATCTTTTTGAAGCCTTACAGACACCTCACCAAGAGAATCGGTCCCTTGAGTAACTGCGTTAACCGAGTAAACCTCNAAACTGGTGCCACTATTGACTAACTTTTCAATCGCATTAAANATNGCATCTACGGCTCCATCTCCTGTGGCCTCTGACGCATTTACCTGCCCCTGATAGCCGACGATTATTTTTGCCTCAGGAGAGTGTCCAAGCTTTGATTTTATCTCCAAATCAATTAATGAATATCTGATTTCATCAGAACCAAACTGGACATCTGATATAAGAGTCTGCAAATCTTGATCAAAAATTTCCCTTTTTTTATCAGCCAAATTTTTAAATTGTTTAAATGCTCGCTCAAATTCACTCTTGTCATCTAGCGTGATATCAAGCTCAGCAATCCTTGCGGAGAAGGCTGCTCTTCCTGATAGCTTGCCCAATGAAAGCTTATTTTTTGTCCATCCAACGTCCTCCGCTTTCATGATTTCATAAGTTTCTCTCATTTTAAGCACGCCATCTTGGTGAATACCAGATTCATGAGCAAACGCATTTGCGCCAACAATTGCTTTATTTGGTTGAACGGGAAAACCAGTAATACTGGAAACAAGTTTCGATATGGGCACGATATATGANGGGTNAATTGAGGTCGTAACAGGATACAAATCATTTCTTGTTTTCAACGCCATGACAAGTTCTTCAAGAGATGCGTTCCCCGCTCTTTCACCAAGACCATTTATTGTGCATTCAACTTGCCTTGCACCAAAATTAACAGCACTCAAACTNTTTGCAACCGCTAAACCCAAATCATTATGACAATGGACACTAAAAATTGCTTTATCTGAGTTAGGCACGCAACTTATTAAGCGCTCAATAATATTACCGTATTCACCTGGGGAGGAGTAACCGACTGTGTCTGGAAAGTTAATTGTTTTTGCACCTGCGGCAATTACGCCCTCAGTAACACGACACATAAATTCAAAATCACTTCTACTTGCGTCTTCTAATGAGAATTCAACATCATCCATTAGATTTCTTGCTGTTTTAACAGCTCCAATAGCNTGAGCAATCACTTCATCAGGCTGCATTTGAAGCTTGTGCTTCATGTGAATTGGCGATGTTGCGATGAAAGTGTGTATTCTGCCAGAANTTGCACTTTTNAAGGCCTCGCTNGCCCTCTGAATATCGCCTGTTATTGCCCTCGAGAGGCTGCAAATAACACTATCTTTGATAGTTTCTGCAATTAANTTNATCGCCTCAAAATCACCAGGACTAGAAATTGCAAAACCTGCCTCAATTACGTCTACCCCCATTCTCTCGAGCAATCTCGCTATTCTGAGCTTCTCATCCTTNGTCATTGAGGCACCAGGACTCTGTTCGCCATCTCGCAAGGTAGTATCAAAAATAATTAATTTTTCTTTGTCTGAATTCATATCAATAACTCATCTGTCACTGCTTTGATTCATTTATTATTGGTGTTAATTAAATGCTAATTTAATTAATACTCTCGCAGGCCCAATTGCTGAGTAAGTAAGTGCCATTAAAAATAAAACATTTGCTGGGTCAATTGTAATGATAATCAAAGTAACCACCATCAAAAAAATATTAAAAAAGGGAACTCGTCCTTTCATATCAAAATCTTTGAAACTTGGATAACGAAAATTGGAAACCATCAACAAACCAGATAAGCCAGTAATTAAAGCTCCGAATAATGGTAACCATAACGATGAAGTTGAAGCTGACGTCGACCAAATAAAGCCAGCAATAAGCGCTGCTGCCACAGGACTAGGTAGTCCTGTAAAATCACTAGATGATGAGTTGCTCACGGCAACATTAAATCTCGCTAATCTCAGAGCGGCGCATGATGCATATAAAAAAACGCAAGCAAAACCAATCTGCCCCAATGCATCAACACCCCACCCGTATGAAACTATAGCTGGAGCGACGCCAAAGGATACCATATCGGACAAGCTGTCGTACTGAACACCAAAATCACTTTGTGTATTCGTTAATCTTGCAACTCTTCCATCGAGTCCATCAAAAAGCATTGCAACAAAAAGAGCAATAACAGCAGACTCATATTGTCCACCAAAGCTTAATAAAATAGAGTAAAAGCCTGCAAACAGCGCGCCTGTGGTTAGTAAATTTGGTAAAAAGTAGATGCCCTTCCGTCTCACACTCGAAGAATCAAGGGATTTAACATCAGTGCTTTTAGTAATATCTATAATTTTTTTATTTATATTTTTTTTCACTTTACACNCTGTCAGNGNGCNACTNAGATGCGAGAGTATACGCCATTCGNACTCATCACTCCAAAAAGTTATCTTGTAGCTGAAGTATATCTTGATCTGAAAGAGCCAACCCATCACTTAGAAAGACTTTCATCGATCCAAAACTCATGTCAATCGCATCAAGAAATGCATTGATATTTTGCTCATGAACAGAAACATATGGAGTGAGCCAATCTCTATCCCAAAATGAGATTTTAGCTTCCCTAAGATGTCCCTCAATTATGGTTATAAGCCTATCTGGATTGTAATATTGTCGAGTTAGTAAATAATCATCCACAATTATTTCTCTTGAGATATTTAAACAAGATAAAATCAGAGCAGCCGCCATTCCTGTTCTATCTTTCCCTGCGGAGCAATGGAATAATGTAGTTTGCCCTTCATTGTCAGCAAGACTTCTCATTAATCTTCGGAATGATGGAATAACATCTTTGATACACGATCTATATGAATTAACAACTAATTCATGAGCTGAACCAGACGAGAGCTTGCCTTCCGCAAGAAATTCCCAAAACTTTGAAATATCTCCAATTGACATTTGGTAGTCGTCAACTAATTTAAAAGGAACTGCTACCGTTGGAGACTGCAATTGCTCATTCTCTCTACGAAAATCATGGATTTCCATCAGACCAAATGAACTAAGCCGAGATATATCATTTTTAGTAATGTTTGCAAGATGCCCACTCCTAAAAAGCTTTCGCCACCTAATGGTCTTACCATCAATATTCCTATACCCACCTAAATCTCTAAAATTGATGCCTCCATCAAGGTGAATAGCGCGTGTAAAGCCATTATCATTCATAAAACCTTCCCGACAGAACTCCAGCTAAGTTAAGATGCAAAAAAATCTAAATAGAAAGAAGAGAGAAAGTCATTTAGACCTTTAAATATTTATCCCCTCTTGAGATACCTGATATACCACTTCTGACCACTTCGACAACATCCAAATGCTTTGTAGCCTCAAGGAAAGCATCTAATTTTTCGGCATCACCCACTAATTGTATTGTGTAAGTTTTAGACGTTACATCAACAATTGAACCTCTAAATATCTCAGCACAACTTTTTATTTCACTTCTCTCAAGAAGATCCTGAGATCTAATCTTGATTAACATTAATCCTCTTTCAACATGAGCTCCCTCGGTTAGCTCCATTACCTTTAGGGTGTCAATGAGCTTGTAAAGTTGTTTGATAATTTGTTCAACCATCTTATCATCACCATTCGTTGTGAGGGTGATCCGAGAGAGCGTCTCATCATCTGTTGGCGCAACCGTTAAAGAATCAATGTTGTATCCTCGTTGCGCGAAGAGACCAACAACCCTCGACAATGCACCAAATTCATTCTCTAGCAAAATTGAAATTATTCTACGCATTATGTTTTCTCCGTTTTGCTCACCCAAAGATCTCTCATCGTTCCTCCAGGGATCTGCATTGGGTAAACATGTTCAGATTTATCAACACAAATGTCGATAAAAACAGTTTTATCTTTATACGCAAAATACTTCTCTAATTGACACTGCATATCATCATATTCAGTGATTTTAACTCCAAGATGGCCATAAGCTTCTGCAAGGGCAACGAAATCNGGNAAAGAGTCNTCNTAAAGGCTTTGCGCATAACGACCGCTATATTGCATATCCTGCCATTGACGAACCATACCCAAAGCTGAGTTGTTCAAATTTACGATCTTAATTGGGAGGTTATGTTGCGTGCAGGTCGATAATTCTTGGATACACATTTGAATACTTCCCTCACCGGTGACACAAACTACCTCTGTTTCAGGTTCTGCCAGTTTAGCGCCCATTGCCGCGGGTAATCCGAAACCCATAGTTCCCAAACCACCTGAATTTATCCATCTCCGAGGTTTGTCAAAAAGATAATATTGAGCTGCAAACATTTGATGTTGCCCAACATCTGAGGTAACTATTGCATCTCCCTTAGTAACCTCATAGACAGCTTTGATGACATCTTGAGGTTTAATCAAAGATAATTTGCTTGGCTCATATCGCGACTTCGCATATATTCCATGTACATCTCTCCATTCATTAATCTGAGACCACCACTGCGATAATCGAGTATCATCAACAACTAAACCCTCAGATTTTATGTAATCGAGTATCCCTTTAAGCACAGTGCTGCACTTACCAACAATTGGTATATCAGCGGCAATATTCTTTGATACTGAAGTTGGATCAATATCTATATGTATTATTTTTGCTTTTGGACAAAATTTATCGATCTCATTAGTTACTCTATCATCGAACCTTGCTCCCACTGCAAAAACCACATCAGAATGGTGCATAGCACTATTAGCCTCGTAGGTGCCNTGCATGCCTAACATTCCTAAAAATTGAGGATCAGTGCCTGGGAAAGCACCTAGTCCCATCAAAGTATTTGTCACAGGTGAATTTAATTTTCTTGCAAGTGAGGTTAGATATTCTGAGGCATTATCGATTATGACACCGCCACCAGCATAAATTATTGGTCTTTCGCTTGANANGAGCATATTCGCCGCTCTCTTAATCTGACCTTGATGCCCCTTCAGCACNGGTTGATAAGATCTCAATCTCACTTGATCAGGAAATTTGTAAGGTACTTTTCGGTTTGGTTCGGTCACATCTTTTGGAATATCAACGACCACTGGACCGGGACGTCCNGTGCGTGCAATAAAATATGCTTTTGCGATGGTAGGTGCGATGTCCTCTGTTTTGGTGACGAGAAAACTATGTTTTACTATTGGCCGCGAGACACCCACCATATCAGTTTCTTGAAACGCATCAGTCCCTATCTTCTTAGACGGCACCTGCCCTGATATAACAACTAAGGGAATTGAATCCATGAAAGCAGTTGCAATTCCTGTGATCGCATTGGTAGCGCCGGGTCCGGATGTCACCAGAGCAGTCCCTACTTCACCAGTTGTTCTCGAGAAACCATCTGCCGCATGCACAGCAGCTTGTTCATGCCTCACGAGTAAATGAATAACGTCTTCTTGTCTATATATCGCATCATAAATGTGAAGTGCAGCTCCACCCGGATAACCCCAAATATACTTTACTTTGGCATCTTTGAGTGCGCGAATTAATATNTCTCCACCTGATAAATGATTCATAACACTACCTCAATTCTTGGTTAGAATTTGTCAGAAAGGAATCTGTCACGAATTTTTATGTATGAAATAACGAATAAGGTAGTTACTTCAAATTTACTTTCTACTGTCGATTACAATATCTAGTTTTTGACCGCCAGTGACACTGATTACGCCTTCCTGGATAATAATCTCTTTGTAAGAGATTGGCGCATGCTAAAGAACCTTAAACTTTAAGTCAATAATTTATTGGATTTTGCTGAGTTAATNGAGGACTTTAATGCTAATTTAAGCTACAAAGCAATACTGACGTTATCTATAAGGCGAGCCTTTTTTGTATACATTGCTCCCAAAACAGTTATCTTCTTATCATCATTGGCAGCAAAATCTAGGTTTTCACTGTTACAGCACGTTATATAGTCTACTTCAAATCCTTGTTTATTAATTCTTGCTGTTGCCTCATTTTCAAGTGCAAAAAAATCTATGTTACCTGATCGAATTTGTTCCACAATCCAATCTAAGCTTTGTTTTAATATTATAACTTTTGGTCTTTCATCATCTGTAATATGCCAGTTTCTAGAGCTCATCGCCAAACCGTCACTCTCTCTATGTATAGGCGCAGATATAATATTTACAGGAAAACATAAGTCATNAACTAACCTCTTTATGACTATCAACTGCTGATAATCTTTAATACCAAACACNGCCTCATCNGGCTGCACTATATTAAACAATTTAGAAACAACAGTAGTGACNCCTTCAAAGTGCCCAGGCCTGCTCGCTCCACATAATACATCTGTCAAATACGGGCATAGAACTTTTGTTTGAGTATCAAGACCATTTGCATACATCTCGATTTCATTGGGATGAAATAAATAATCGCATCCCGCTAATCTAAGCTTCTCACAATCTTTTTCAAACGTTCGAGGATACTGCTCCCAATCCTTGTTCAAGTTAAATTGCAACGCATTCACAAATATTGAGCAAACCACCAAATCGCTTGTTTCTCTCGCTTTCTCAACTAGTGCCAAGTGTCCATCATGCAGATTTCCCATAGTTGGAACTAAACTTATTCGCCTTTTCTGCGAGCGATCATTATTCAGACTCTTCCTTAGCCCATTTATACCGTTATAGATCTGCATTTTTCAACCAAAGGTCTGATCTTGTTGATAATTTCTTGCTAGATTTTCGAATCTTGTATATTTCCCCATAAAGGCAAGCCTGCAGGTNCCTATNGGCCCNTTCCTTTGTTTNCCAATTATTATTTCGGCGATTCCTTTNTCNACNCTGTCTTCGTTATAAACCTCATCCCTGTANATAAAGGTNACAACATCTGCATCCTGTTCAATCGCNCCAGACTCTCTNANATCTGCATTAACTGGTCGTTTATTTGGNCTCTGCTCAACGGCGCGACTCAACTGTGATAGAGCGACCACTGGACACTCATATTCCCGTGCTAGACCCTTTAATTCTCTAGATATTTGCGAAATCTCCTGAACACGTCCTTCCGACTGATTTGTTCCATTCATTAGCTGCAAATAATCGACTACGATTAAGCTAGGCTGAGCCATACTCAAGAGCTTCTCATTACTTTGCTCATCATTATCTTCAGATTCTACGCGTGATTTAATTCTCTCCATCTCTTCTCGAATAAACTTTTTTATTCTATTTTTCATCTCAAAAGGCGAAATACCAGGAGTATCATCTATATACAATGATGCTTTTTTGAGCTTTTGAGCTGCTGCACTTAACCTTGGCCAGTCATCCTCCAAAAGGTTCCCAGATCTGATTCTAGTTTGGTCAATTTTACCCAGAGACGATAACATTCTCACAACCAGTTGATTTGCTGGCATCTCAAGTGAAAAGACTAAGACAGGCTTCTTTTGATTCAGAGCCGCATGCTCCACAACATTCATAGCAAAAGCCGTTTTACCCATCGATGGGCGACCCGCGATGATAACTAAATCTGAATTTTGAAAACCAGACGTCATCTTGTCAAGATCTGAAAATCCTGTACTTAATCCTGTTATATCTGATTCGCTTTTAAATAGTTCGTCAAGCCTCTGAACTGCCTCTTTTATAAGTGAATCTACACTCTTAAAGCCTCCAACTTTTGGTTTATTTTCAATAATTTCTTGTAATCGGCTTTCTGCTTGGGCTAACAGCTTCGAGCTATCCCATCCCAGTGGATTGAATCCCTTTTGGATTGTTTCGCTCGCAGCAACTATAAGCTGTCGAACTATCGAGCGCTCAACTACGATCTGTGTATACGCTTGAATATTGGCAGAACTTGGGGTGTTTTCTGTTAACTCAACCAAATATTCTGCACCCCCAACTGTTGAGAGCTGATTCTTCGCTTGAAGTGTTTCTGATAAGGTTATGGGGTCAAAAGGTTGGCTATTGTCTGATAACGAAATCATTGCCGCAAAAATAAGTTGATGATCCTTTTTATAAAAATCCTTTTCTACCAAAACATCAGAGATGGACTCAAAAGCCTCATTTTTAATCATTAAACCGCCAAGCACTGCTTGCTCAGCCTCGATTGAATGAGGCAATGGTTGGCTTATTGTTGCTTCTTTNAGCAGAATCTCGTCCATTNTNTTAACCTGCTACTGATGNANGTTCATATCAGCATNGAAACTANCNTACTCCGATTCAATTAATATTCCGACTGAAANTGTAANATCAGAATGTAATTGAATATCAACNGAATATTCTCCAACCTGCTTATATGCTCCATCAGGNAGATTTATTTCNTTTTTGCTTANTTCTCCNCCAANNNNATTNATGGCTTCTTCTATCTCTCTGNCACCNACTGATCCAAATAANTTNCCNTCTTCACCAACNACAGCAGTNATTTTAATNNCACCCAACGAAGCAATTTTCTCNGATCGTTCNTNNGCAANNTTNAGCTTCTCTGCTTCTTGTTTCTCTAGATCTGCTCTNCGAGNTTCAAAAACTTCAAGGTTCTTTTTTGTTGCATAAACTGCCTTCCCTTGGGGCACCAAAAAGTTTCTACCAAAACCTGCTTTGACTTTAACCGTATCACCAATATCTCCCAACCTTCCAATTTTCTCTAAAAGAACAACTTCCATGATTAATAACCTCTAATTTATTGTTACACTTTGACCCGCAATCTTTGTCTCACGTTATAAAAACAATCGACGGTACCTAAAAAAGCCAAAATAAAAATTATAAATGGCGTAAACAATACCATAAAAAGATATGTAAGAATTATTGGGACTTTACCCAATTTTTTTTCATTTACAAGCCAATGAAATAGTGACAAGCCACTAACAAGTAAAGGGAAAATACTAAGTTGTGCCCAGTCTGAATATTGGTTGAATAAAGCGCTACTCAAAATCAAAATCGACAAAATTAAAACTAAAATCTGTCGATTCAATCGAATTCCTTGAAATTCTTNTTTGAATCCACCTGGGTTAAAAATTATCGATTGCCACCAACGCGCTATTACCACTCCAAGAAATGTATTCAACACGATTGTCCAAGTTGTAAACACCGCAATCAAAGATTTTTCGGGATTTCCAACGTCTACATTTGTCTGTCTAGATACTTCTTCAAAAACTTCTGATAACCGCTGNACTAAAAGCACAAAATCTTGTTGGAAAATCANCAACATTGACCCCATCAAAATAATACTTGTAACTACAAGACATACCAGNGTTATCTCCCAATCTCCACGANGTCTNAAAATGCCGCAAACTAATAAAATATTTAAAAAATTGCATGCAGTTAACAGCACAAGAAATTGATTTGAATCACTGTAGAAATATGTCAAAAAAACTGGTAAGAGTCCCCATAGACATATTAAACCACCCTCACTAAAGCCTTTGCGTAAAGCGACAAGACCTATTGTAGCTGGAGTAATCAGAGGGACTGCGTTTCCTAGAGCTGCAATAGCACAAGCTTGCATTCTGCCACGCATTATGAACGAAGCTAACCAAAACATAAGTTTATTTCGCGCTATTTATGACTGTCGGTATAGGGCAAAAGTGCTATGTATCGCGCGCGTTTAATAGCTTCAGACAGTTGTCTTTGGTATCTAGCTTTGGTGCCAGTTATTCGACTTGGCACGATCTTACCACTCTCTGAAACGAATGCTTTCAAGATATCAAGATCTTTGTAATCAATTTCTTTAATGCCTTCCGCAGTAAATTTACAGAATTTTCTTCGTCTAACAAACTTAGCCATTATTATTCCTCCATCTCAATAGAAGTATCTTCATCAACCTTCACTTCATCTTGCACCTCTGCAGGCAACTCAGTGATATCTTTCACCGTCTCTGTCTGATTGGCTTCTGATGATGAATCATTTTGTGATGGCCTAGCCTCCCTCGCCTCTTTTTCGGCTTTATCCTTTCTCTCGTCCTTCATGATAGAAGATTCTTCCGTAATCGCTTTCTTCCTTTTAATAACCATACTGCGAATCACAGCATCGTTATATCTAAAAAGCTCATTAAGTTCGGATAAACAATTCTGATCGCATTCAATATTAAGCAGCGCATAGTGCGCCTTATGGACCTTGTTAATCGGATATGCCAAGTGACGCCTACCCCAATCTTCAGTCCTATGGATCGTACCTTTCGATTTGGAAACTATTTGTGAATATCGCTCAATCATATTTGGTACCTGCTCGCTTTGATCAGGATGCACCAAAAAGACCACTTCGTAATGTCTCATATTTTCTCCTTTTGAGTAGTCAGTTCCCCAACAATCGCAGAAAATCGCAGATACTGGTGGAACAAGGAGGACGGACGGANTCTAGCTCCNTTCNATCCGGGATCGCAATTGTAAAGACTTAGCTTTTACGATGCAACACTTGGTCAAAAGCCATTTAAATCTGTTCTAGATTCTTCTAAATAATGAGAACACAGACCCGATATTTTTTTCTGGCCGTTTAAGCATAAAGGTAATGATCAGTTCTTCAAATGCNACGAGGATATAAAATATTATTACGCTTCTAAAGANAAACTCAGCATCGAATAAAACCATTAAATAGTAGGAGGGAGCCANTAATAANGCNGCTACTTTGGCACCTAATGTGTGATAACTAGGAAGCTCTCCAAATTTAAATGCTGATATTAGTGTCGTTACAAAATAACAAGAGATAGCTAGATAAATAAACATTGCTTGCTCAATAAAATGATCTTTCCAGAGTTGATACAAAGCAAANATCATCACACAATAAGTNAAAGTATCTGCAANACTATCAAGCTTTGCGCCNATATCTGAGGTCTGATTCATCAATCGAGCCACATAGCCATCTAAGACGTCACTTAGCAATGAACCCCCTAAGACTAACAAAAAGACCAAAGTATTGACTTTGTAAACGAGGTAAATAAGAAAAGGTACTAAGCAAATTCTTAATAAAGTGATCAAATTGGGAACAGTAATATTTTTCATGAAGATTTACTCTTTCTTTTTATAAAACTGTAATTTTAATCTTAGTATGTATTTTTTAAAAAAAAATTCAATGAAAATATGCATCCACGTGGCTAAGATGAAATTGTATTGGTTCTTTGTCGGAGTGCCTCAAATAAATAGATACCGGATGCAACCGAAACATTCAAACTTTCAACATTATTCTTCATTGGAATTTTGCATAAAACATCACAATGATTCTCAGTCAACTGACGTAANCCTTTCTNCTCTCCNCCCAAAATAAGGGCAANTGGTCCACTAAGGTCAGTATCATAAAGCGATGTTTTNGCATCTGCTGAGGCGCCAATAGTCCAAATTCCNACATCTTTCATGTTGAGAAGAATTCTTCGCAGGTTTGGCACCATGGCAATAGGAATTANCTCTGCGGCACCGCAGGCAATTTTTCTCACNACAGGAGTAAGTCCAGCGGAACGTGCTTTTGGAATAACAACAGCATTAACACCNGCAGCAAGACTTGATCTCAAACACGCGCCTAGATTNTGAGGATCAGTAACTCCATCTAAAACCAAGATAAAAGCTTTTTCCCCATAATGTTTTACNAGGTCAAGTAACTCGTTCTCTTTGAGGTATGGCTTAGGTTTACAGAGTATTGCTACGCCTTGGTGAGGGCCGTCAACTAATTCTTTAAGATCTCTATTATTTAAATAACGAATTTTTATACCACGCTTCTGCGCGTGGTTACAAAGCTCAATAAGCCTTGGATTCTTACTTCCATCAAGGATACAAAAGTCGGTGATATTCTCAGACGAATATTTGATGATTTCATTTACAGTGTGTATACCATATATCCAGTCCATATTTTTTGTCCTATTAATCTGGCATTTGCATTTATTAGATTTAAAACAATATACTCAACTAGAAATTAAATAAACATANTAAGTTAGTCAAACTCAATGNCATCAAATGTTGAAATCACNAAACAACTATAAAGCTCACGAGGAAATATCAACTGCAAGTTTAGGCAGACGAATAGTGGCTATTATTTATGACCTATTCCCTTTATTCGGCATTTTCATGGGGGTTGCAATGTTAATTGTTATGCCCACAAAAATTTTTTTTTATGGATTTGATGAAAACTGGACTTCATTTAATTTACCTTTACAGATAATCTTAACAACAACCATGATTTATGCGTTAAGCAGCTATTTCCTATATTGTTGGCGAAAGCAAGGACAGACTCTTGGAATGAAGGCGTGGAGAATAAAATTAATTCAAAAAAATGGTCAACTGGCAGATAAAAATCAATGTATCAAACGATTATTTTTTTCTCTCGGCTCTTTCCTGTGCCTCGGCATAGGTTATTGGTCATATTTCTTTTCGAAAGATAAAAATTGTCTTCATGATGTATTATCTGAGACTCGAGTCATTCTACTCCCAAAGAAATAATGAAAGATGGTATGGACGTAAGTCTGTTGCAGAAGTAAATGCTGCTGGTAGCACAAGTGTTGCTCGTCCAGGTGCATTGACTTCTAGTCTTACTGGAACTTCAGGAACTATGGCTACTTCAGTTATTACTGGAGATGGTTTATTAGCTCAAATCGATTCTTCTAACCAAGCTACTTATACTTTAGGTGCTTTAACTGAAGACATCTTTACTGAGTTTTTAGCTAAGTT
>PALW01000056.1 GCA_002710745.1 Porticoccaceae bacterium | reverse complement strand
CAACCGGAGCCTCTGCAACCTCCTCAGCAACCGGAGCCTCTGCAACCTCCTCAACAACTGGAGCCTCTGCAACCTCCTCAGCAACTGGAGCCTCTGCAACCTCCTCAGCAACCGGAGCCTCTGCAACCTCCTCAGCAACCGGAGCTTCAACAACAACCTCTTTTACTGGTGGAACAAATGCTTTTATAAAGTCTTCATCTACAAGTATTTTTACTTTTGCTTCTGCATTGATCCACTTGTTATCTGCATCTTTCACTGCAAATCGGCCTGAAGCCTTCTTATAAATAGTGTACGCCTTTGTTTTTTTGACTACTTTCATCTCTTTCCCCTTTTTTGACTACTCGTTAACTAACTTTTATTTAAATTAATCATTATTTAATCTAATCGTTTTCACTAAGTTTGATCAAAATATCTTCAGCGATATGCGCATTTGTGAAAACATTTTGGACATCATCAAGGTCTTCTAATATGTCAACTAAACTTAAAAGATTCTCGGCATTTTTAAAATCAATTTCCACCTCCAGTTCAGCTTTTCTTACAACCTCAAAATCGAGCACACTGAAGCCTTTCTCGACGAGCCGTTCTTTGGTCGCGATTAGACTCTCCCATTCAGTTACAGTAGTGAAGGAGCCATCATCATTATTAAGAAAATCCTCTGCACCAAGTTCTAATGACGCTTCTAGAAGTGAATCTTCATCACAAAGTTCGGAAAAGGTGCAAAATCCTAAACGTTTAAAAAGATAGGCCACTGATCCATCTGTTCCTAAATTACCACCTTTTTTAGTAAAACTATGCCTCACCTCTCCAACAGTTCTATTTCGGTTATCGGTCATACATTCAACTAAGACGGCGACACCTCCTGGCGCATAACCCTCATAGACAATCTCCTCATAAGCGTCCCCCTCACCAACACCAGCACCCCTTGCAATCGCCTTATCAATTGTATCTCGCTTCATGTTCGCACCTAGAGCTTTCTCTACAGCGGCACGCAACCTAGGGTTATCCTCAGGATTTGGAGTCCCTGCTTTCGATGCAACAACTAGTTCTCGTATTATCTTGGTAAATATTTTACCTCTTTTTGCATCTTGAGCTGCTTTACGATGTTTAATATTAGCCCATTTGCTATGTCCTGCCATGATTCGATCTACGCTTTTTGATGTAAAGTTCGAATACTTAGATCAGTTAATTGCGCGTTATCAACTGAGCCAGGAGCATCCGTTAACAGGCACGCCGCAGATTGTGTTTTGGGAAATGCAATAACATCTCTAATTGAGCTAGAGCCAGTTAGCAGCATAATCAGTCTATCCAATCCAAATGCTATTCCTCCATGAGGCGGAGCACCTTGCTTTAACGCATCAAGAAGAAACCCAAACTTTACTTTTTGCTCATCTTCATTTATTCCTAAAATATCAAAAACCACTGATTGAATTTTCTGATCACTAATTCGGATGGATCCTCCACCTAATTCAACCCCATTAAGAACGAGATCATAAGCCCTAGATAAAGCCTTCTCCGGATCGTTTTTAAGGCATTCAGAGTCACATGATGGGGAAGTAAACGGATGATGGAGAGGCGTTAAATCTCCTGAATCAGTTTTCTCAAACATCGGGAAATCAGTCACCCACATCGGGCACCAATCATCAGTGTAGAGATCAAGATCTTCGACAAGTTTTGAGCGCAAAGCTCCCAAAGACTCTGAGACTATTGAATATTTATCCGCTCCGAAAAAAACAATGTCACCGTCAGATACTCCCAGTCGCGTCATTATCTCCATCGTTACTTCATCTCCTAGGAACTTTATAATTGGAGACTGCAAACCACCTATTCCATCTGCAATTGAGTTAACTTTTATCCAAGCCAATCCTTTTGCACCGAAATTACTTACATATTTGGTGTAATCATCAATTTGTTTCCTAGATAAGACTCCTCCCCCAGGCACCATAAGAGCCGAAACTCTGCATTCTGGATCATTAGCCGGCCCTGAAAACACTTTAAACTCGATATCTCGGAGCAGGTCCTTGATGTCAACTAACTCGAGAGGAATGCGCAGGTCAGGTTTATCTGATCCATATTTATCCATTGCATAGTCGTAGGTCATACGAGGGAATGATGATAAATTTATATCCATATGATCTTTAAAAACCTTTTTGACCATTTCTTCTGCTAAATTAAGAATATCCTCCTCCTCAATAAACGAAGCTTCAATATCTATCTGTGTAAATTCAGGCTGTCTGTCAGCTCTCAAATCCTCGTCCCTGAAACACTTTGCTATTTGATAGTAACGATCAAATCCAGCAATCATTAATAGCTGTTTAAAAAGTTGAGGTGATTGAGGCATTGCAAAAAAACTACCCGGATGAGTTCGCGAAGGAATCAAATAATCTCTTGCACCCTCGGGTGTTGCCCTTGTCATTATTGGAGTTTCAATATCCAGAAATTCGTTTGTCGCAAGATAATTTCTTATCGTAGAAGTGACTTCTGATCGAAATCTCAAATTTTTCTGCATTTCGCTTCGTCGAAGATCCATGTACCTGTATTTTAATCGAACATCTTCTCCCACACTCACATGATTGTCTAACTGAAATGGCGGTGTTAATGCGGTATTATAAACCTCCAGAAAAGTCCCATAAATCTCAATCTCTCCGGTCCGCATGTTAGAATTTATCGTTTCTGTCGATCTTTTCCGGACAGTTCCAGTTACTTTGATAACATACTCAGATCGTAAACTATCTGCCAACTGAAAGTGCTGTTCCGCATCAGGATCAAAGACAACTTGAGCAATCCCCTCACGATCTCTCAGATCAATGAAAATTACTCCCCCATGATCTCTTCGGCGATCAACCCAACCAGATAGAGTCACTTCTTCGCCGACATGCTCACTTGTTAGTAGACCACAGTAGCTTGTTCTAAACATATCATTCATCTCAATAATTAAGTTATGTTGTTGCTTTAGATTCAGTAACATCAGATTTACTTTCATTTAGAGCATCTTTCTTTTTTTTCTCACCGGAAGGGTTATCAGTCGAAGATTTCTTACTTACATCCCCTTTTTCGGCTACTTTATCATTTGATTTTTTATTATTATTTTTAAAATCAGTTTCATACCATCCGCTTCCCGTTAAACGAAAACCAGCAGCTGAGACAAGTTTTTTTAGTGACGATTTACCGCATGCGGGACAATCCACTAATAAGGCATCACTTATTTTTTGAAGTTTATCAAATTGATGCCCACAGCTCTGACAACGGTACTCATAAATCGGCATTTTTCCCTCAATCTTTTCTTTCAATAGCTTTGCTGGATCTGAATTGCGGCAGTATACATTAGCGAGTACCGATATAGAATAATTTGATTGCGCCATAAATCGATGGATGATAGATATTAACAAAGGTAATATATCTCAAATGTTACAAAGCAAAAGCAAAAAAATTCATGCGAGCTAGCCACTTTTTAATAAAAACCATAAAAGATGATCCAGCTGAAGCTGAGATTATCAGTCATAAACTAATGCTGCGTTCTGGAATGATAAGGAAAACAGCAGCCGGCCTTTATAGTTGGTTGCCACTTGGGTTGAAAGTTTTCAGAAAGGTAGAATCGATTGTAAGACAAGAAATGAATAAATCAGGAGCACTAGAACTCTTGATGCCCACTGCTCAACCATCGGATCTCTGGGAAGAATCAGGAAGATGGAGTGAGTTTGGGCCTGAGCTCATGCGCTTCAAAGATCGTCATGAACGAGACTTTTGTCTAGGCCCCACGCATGAGGAAGTCATCACAGATATTGTCAGAAATGAAATCAGTAGCTACAAGCAACTGCCCTTGAATTTATATCAGATACAAACAAAATTTAGAGATGAAAGACGACCACGATTTGGCGTCATGAGAACACGAGAGTTCTGTATGAAAGATGCTTATTCATTCCATGACTCTGAATCCTGTTTAACAAAAACTTATGATGTTATGTATGAAACATACAAGAAAATATTCGAGCGATCTGGTCTCAAATTCCGTGCAGTGATCGCTGATACTGGCAGTATCGGTGGCACTCAATCACACGAGTTCATGGTGCTTGCTGAATCGGGCGAGGATGCAATTGCATTCTCAGATTCAAGCGACTATGCCGCCAATATCGAAAAAGCGACATCCATAATTAAAAGTAAAAGAGATTTGAATGCTGAAATTTGCAAATCGATCAGTAAGGTTGATACGCCAAATATTCATACAATGGAACAACTATCAAAATTTTTAAATGTACAACTAGAAAAAACCATTAAATCCCTAATAGTGAAAATCACTAATGATACAGAGGAAGTGTTTTTTGCCTTGATACTTCGAGGCGACCATCAATTAAATGAGCTAAAAACTATTAAAGAACTCGGAATTTCTGGAGCATTAGAATTTGCATCAGATGAAGAAATTAAAAATTTAGTCGGTTGTGACAAGGGATCAATTGGTCCTGTGGATATAAAAATAAAAGTGATCGTTGATTCAGCCGCTCATGAAATGAAAAACTTCGTTTGTGGTGCTAATCAAGATAATAAGCATCTTGTCAACGTAAATTGGACAGACTGCTCTATATTTAAAGTAGCAGATATCCGTAATGTTTTGCAAGGGGAGCTAAGCCCTGATGGGAACGGAAAGCTGCTCATAAAAAGAGGTATTGAAGTAGGTCATATTTTTCAGCTCGGCACAAAGTATAGTGAATCGATGAATGCGAAAATTTTAGACGAAAATGGAAAAGATAAATACATTCATATGGGTTGCTACGGAATTGGAATAGGCAGAATTGTCGCAGCTGCAATAGAACAAAATCATGACAGTAAAGGTATAATTTGGACAGACAGTCTATCTCCATTTTCAATTGCGATCGTGCCAATAAATATGGAAAAGTCTCAGGATGTCAATATAGCTGCAACGACGCTTCACGACGAACTCACTGAAATGAGTTTTGATGTTCTTTTAATGGATCAGAAAAACAAAAGGCTCGGAAACATGCTTGCTGATGTTGAGCTCATCGGAATTCCTCATCGAATTATTATAGGAGATAGAGGTTTGAAAGAAGGTAATATTGAGTATCAACACAGAACATCAGACACATCGCAGAATATTAAAATTAAAGACATTAAAGAATTTTTGATGAACGCAAGTGGGCTTAATGATCAACACTAACTACAAGAGTCCATCTCTTTTGCGTCAAGATATAAGGTCAGAGATATTTACAGGCACAACTAGTGGCTTATGTAGTGGTTATGTTCAATGTAATCTGGTAATTCTTGAAGAAAAATGGGCCGAAGAATTTGATGATTTTTGTAACCTAAATGTAAAACCTTGTCCGATTGTTTACAAATCAAAACCTGGAGAATTCAAAATGGATTATTTAGGAGTAGATATTGATATCAGGACAGACTTAACTAAATACCGTGTTTTTAAATATGGGAATCTTTCTTCTGAAGAAACTAATATTAAATCCCTTTGGTCTCAGAATTATGTGTCGTTTTTACTGGGATGCTCCTTTTCTTTTGAAGAGGCATTGCTGGAAAATAATATTGAAATCAGAAACATAACTGAAAACGTCAATGTTCCAATGTACAAAACTAATATTGAGTGTGTGCGCACTAAAAATTTTTTTGGGAAAATGGTAGTGAGCATGCGCCCATTTAAGCAAAATGATATACCTTTGGTAAAAAAAATAACTGGACAGTTCCCCAATGTGCATGGCGAACCCATCCATGTTGGTGATCCAAAACAAATTGGGATTTTTGATTTAAATGCTCCTGATTTTGGAGATCGAGTTACCATCAAATCCGATGAATTACCAGTCTTTTGGGCATGCGGGGTGACGCCACAAGTTGCAATACAAAATGCTGCTCCCCCAATATGTATTACTCATTCACCAGGTTGCATGTTAGTAACAGATAAACTTAACCATGAACTTAAAGGATAAGAAAAGGAGTTATTTTGCAACTTAATTGTGATCTTGGAGAGCAGGAAAAACTCGTCCCTAGTAGCCCCGAACAGTTAGTTATGCCTTACATAGATCAAGCAAATATTTGCTGTGGGGTCCATGCTGGAAATATAGAGGTTATGAGAGAAACTGTCATTCTAGCAATCGCAAATAGGGTAGAAATTGGTGCACATCCAAGCTACCCGGATCGAAAAAATTTTGGAAGACTGTCTTTAGAAATATCAGAGCGCGAGCTTAAAGAGATCATTAGGGAGCAAATCTTGACTTTACAGGCAATTTGTGAGGATTTAGATACCACGATAACCTATGTGAAACCGCATGGCGCTCTTTATAACGATATGATGCGAGACGTTAAGGTTCGAAACATAATCATGTCAGTTATAAGTTCTCTCAAGATTCCGGTAAAACTCATGGTTATGGCTAATAATCAGCAAGAGATGCTCAAAAAAGAGGCGTCATCCTTCAATATAGACCTTTTATTTGAAGCGTTTGCGGACAGATGTTATACAGATGAAGGATTGCTCGTTAGTCGAGATAAATCCCATGCTGTTCATGATAGACAAAAGACCTTAGAACAGGTTATTCAAATTACAAAAAATAAATTTGTAAGAACGGAGAATGGTTGTGATCTTTTATTAGATATTGACACTATTTGTGTCCATGGTGACAATCATTCAGGAGTTGCAATAATAAAAGATATCCAAGCACTAATTAATACAGCGTAATTTATGCCCTCTATCCAAAATGCTGGCGAAAACTCCATTATCGTATATTTTGGGGATAAACCTTCCAATTCTGTTAGCTCCCATATTGCAGAGTTTTGCAACTATATCAAAATGAAACATGAGACATACATAAAAGACCTTATATCCTCTTATGCGTCAGTTCTAGTGATTTTTGATCCGAGCCAAACTAATCATTTAATAGCTACAAAAATAGTGAAAAATGCGATTATCAGTACGCAAGAAGCCTCTAAAAAGGAAGATTCTCACAAGAAAGGTAAACTCGTCCAATTACCCGTTTTTTATGGCGGCATTAATGGACCTGATCTGGAAAGAATAGCTAATGAAGCGCGGCTAACAGCAGATGAGGTCGCAGAGATTCATCAGTCAGTCTCTTACTCAGTTTATGCAATTGGCTTTGCACCGGGATTTGCTTACCTTGGAGAGGTAGATTCAAAGATTGCAACACCGAGAATATCAACACCAAGAAAGTTGGTGCCAAAAGGCTCTGTAGCTATTGCAGATAAACAAACTGCAGTATATCCATCGGCATCCCTCGGCGGTTGGAATATTATTGGAATATGTCCAGTTCCCATGTTTGACGCGTTTCAAAAACCTCATGTGCCTTTGCGTGTTGGCGACACTGTTAAATTCAAATCAATAGATGAGAATGAATTTAATGCGCTTAAGATGGAATTTAAAAATAAATGATTGACGGTTTCAAAGTAGTGAATGGTGGCATTCAGTCCTTAATCCAAGATAGTGGACGTTTTGGGTTCAATCACCTTGGCATTACTACCAGTGGACCCATGGATCAAGAATCCTTTTATTGGGCAAACAAACTATGTAGAAACGATCCTAACGCTCCAGCTATTGAGGTAACAATAGGTGGTCTTGAATTAGAAGCAAAACTCTCAACATATATTGCAATTACTGGAGCTGAAGTTCCCATTACTTTAAATGATCAAAACATCAAAATGTGGGAAACAATACCAATATCTAAAGGAGAAATTTTAAAATTTGGTTATATGTTAAAAGGAATGCGTGCTTACCTCGCCACCGCGGGAGGATTTATTGTCAAAAATGTGTTTGGCAGTTGTGCAACGACCGTTAGAGAGTCAATTGGAGGTCTCTCTCAAAATGGAATTCCCTTAAAAGCTTCAGATCTCATTCCCTGCAAATCTTATAAATTTCTGCCGCCCCTTAAGTGCGAAACAAAACCTTCACATATTGACAATGAAATAATGAGGAGTTCCTCAACGATACGAGTAATTTTAGGATATCAATCTGAAGATTTCTCAAATGATCAGAAGGACATTTTTTTCAACTCTGAATATGAGATATCAGAGCGCAATGACCGAATGGGCATTCGAATTTTAGGTCGAAAAATACAATCATCAATAACTAATATGCTATCAGAAGGAATTTGTCTTGGAGCCATTCAAATTCCTCAAGATGGTCAACCCATAATTCTAATGAATGATAGGCAAACTATTGGAGGCTATCCTAAAATTGGATCTATCATTTCTGATGATTTAGATAAATTATCTCAACTAAATCAAGGAGATAAACTAAATTTTCAAGTAATTTCGAAAGAGGAGGCACATAATCTACTCTCACTTCGATATTTTCGAATCAATAAAAATACTCCAAGAATTGACAGCAGAGCTCTTGCGTTGCAGGTGCAGAAATTATTGGTGAAAAATAATTGCAGGGGTATGTCATCGATAAGTAAATTTCTGCCTAAAGATGCTTATTTTAGAGCAGCAAAATTATTAAATGAAAATCATCGATTAGTGTTCATTGGAACAGGTTTTCCTGTGAATGGAAGTTTTGAGACAGACGGACCACTTGGTGCGATGGCAATCTATGAGAGTATTAAAATTATGGGAGGCGAGCCATATATTGTCTGTGACAATCCTCTTTGTGATGCTATAAAGCACAAATTCAATACAATTGAAATAAAACCTGGTGATGACTCATCTTTGGACATAATCAATAAATATAATCCATCATTAATTATTTCGATAGAGCGACCTGGGAAGAATAAAGATGGACGATATTACAACATGCGGGGAGTTGATATTTCAGACAAGTGTGCAAACTTCGACTCATTCTTTGAAAATGCTGGCTGCCCAAAAATTTCGATAGGAGATGGGGGAAACGAGATAGGAATGGGTAATGTTGAATCACATCTATATGATCTAAATATAAAACCATCCTCGACAACTTGCGACGAACTCTTGGTCGCTGATGTATCAAATTGGGCAGCACATGGTCTTCTTGCAATTCTTTCAGTAATAAGTAACAAAAACCTACTTGAAGACTGGAATAATGAGAAAATGTTAAAATTACTCTGCTCTCTGGGTGCTGTAGATGGCGTAAGTGGTAAATCCTCCGTCACAGAGGACGGTTTCAGTCCCAAAGAGAGCGAATTCGTTATAAAAAATCTAAAAAGATTATCCTGTCTTTGCTAATAGCAAAACATATCGCATTTGGTTGCATAAACGAAAAAATTTACTTTATTTTACTACGTTTATTAGTGATTTAAGCTTATATTCATTTGCAGGCTTAAGCTACTTATAGCATCATCAGAAATTAGTTTCTATTTAAGGAAAGAAATGAGCATAGCATTTTTAAACGATATTTTTTTGCCATTGGAACAAGCCAAAATATCGCCTCTAGATAGAGGATTTCTTTTTGGAGATGGAATATATGAAGTTGTGCCCTCGTATGCCGGCAAACTTCTTGGATTCAATGCGCATCTCGATCGAATGAAAGATGGCTTAAAAGGGATAAGTATTCAATTAAATTGGTCTCGCGAAAAATGGAAGTCTGTGTGCGATGAATTGTGCATACAAAACGGAAATGGAAATCTTGGTCTATATCTTCAAGTCAGTAGAGGCGCTGATAATAAGAGGTACCATGCTTTTCCTGAGAACGTGGATCCAACCGTATTTTGTTTTGCATTTGAAATTGGGGCTTCACCCTCTGCAGATAAAAGTTCAGCAAAAACATTCAGCGTTTCTACAGAGGAAGATCTTCGGTGGCAAAGATGTCATATAAAGTCCACAGCATTACTTGGCAATGTTCTTCATTTTCAGCACGGTTATGACAATGGTGATGATGAAACAATTTTATATAATGACAAACACGAACTCACTGAAGCCGCTGCATGTAATGTTTTTATAGTTAAAAATTGTGTGATTTCAACTCCACCTCTTGACAATCAGCTGCTGCCTGGCATTACCAGGAATTTATTGGTTGATATTCTTCAAAAACACAGTAATTTAGAGATCCAAGAGAGAATAGTCCATATGGATGAAGTCAATAATGCCGATGAAATTTGGATTACAAGCTCTACCAAAGAAATTGGACCTGTGATTAAAATTGATGGGCGTCCGGTGGGGAATGGAATGATCGGCGATATTTGGGTTGAAGCTCAAAAACTTTTCACCCAGCATAAGTACGACTATTAAATGGTGAGATTATGGGCAGGCCGACAAAAGTAATAGTAAATAGGCAAGCAATAAAAAATAATCTGGCATTAGCTAATTCACTTGCCCCAACTTCTAAGTTTGTGTCTGTAATCAAAGCAAATGCATATGGTCATGGCCTTATTGAAATTGCAGAAACACTAGCAGACTCTACCGACGCATTTGGTGTCGCCTGCATCGAAGAAGCTATTTCAATTCGAAAAGCAGGCGTTAAAAACCCTATTCTGCTCATGGAGGGATTATTCACCGAGGATGAACTTCAAATCGCGAGTGAAAAAAATTTCTGGTTAATGATTGAAAATAAGTTTCATTTTGATGCGCTTTTATCTGCGAAATTATCCAATCCGATAAAAATTTGGTTTGGCATTGACACTGGCATGCATAGACTCGGCTTTCAACAAAATAGCATTTATGAGGATATCAAGATCCTCGAATCGTCGAGTAATGTCAAAAAGCCAATCGTCATCGCCTCGCACTTTGCTAGTGCAGATAACTTACGATCAAACTTTACTCAAATTCAGATTGATAGATTTGATAAACACATGTCAAATATTAAGTTAAATAGAAGTGCCTACGAGGAATCATTATCAAATTCTGCAGGTTTAATAGGATGGGTCGATTCACATCGTGATTGGGAGAGACCAGGATATTTATTATTTGGTAAT
Source organism: Porticoccaceae bacterium (assembly GCA_002710745.1). GTDB lineage: Bacteria > Pseudomonadota > Gammaproteobacteria > Pseudomonadales > Porticoccaceae > AAA300-D14. Next base: position 16,514 of record PALW01000056.1, on the reverse strand, counting down.
TCTCCATTTATGCATTCGCATGAGGTTGAAAATTTGTTAGAACCTGCGATGGAATTCAAATCTAAAATCATATCAGTTCGAAGTGTAAGTGCTGGAGAGTCTGTTGGATATGGACAAAATTGGACAGCTAAAAGACATACAAAAATAGCAACTGTTACGGTCGGATATGGTGATGGTTACCCTCGTAATGCAAAAAATGGTACTCCAACTTTAGTTAATAATAAAATTTGTCCATTAGTAGGGAAAGTCTCCATGGATATGATTACAATCGATGTGACAGATGTCCGGGAAGTTAATATAGGTGATGATGTTGTCTTGTGGGGCCATGATTTGCCTGTGAATAAAGTCGCAAAATATTGTGATTCAATCGGTTGGGAACTTTTGTCACGAATAACATCAAGAGTTCCGAGGTTTTATATAAACTGAAGTCTTGAAAACAGTAGGCTACTAATGCAAAACACTCAAGCCTTAAGAAAACAAATAAGAAACTCAGTATATTTGGAAGAAGAAAAAGCAGTAGGCGAGCTTGCTTCAGAAAAATATCTCTCAAACATACAAAAACAATCAGTTGAAAGAACTGCCTTAAACCTCATAGAGAATTGCAGAAAAGATAAGTCAAGACACAATATGCTGGATGCCTTTTTAATGGAGTTTGGCTTATCAAACCAAGAGGGTGTTGCTCTCATGTGTATTGCAGAATCTCTGCTTCGTGTTCCTGATAATAAGACCGCTAACCGTTTGATCGCCGAAAAAATAAAGTCTGGAAATTGGCTGAATCATATTGGTGGCTCGACATCAATTTTCGTTAATGCCTCGACTTGGGGACTAATGTTAACCGGTTATATTGTTGAATTAGACAATGAAATTCAATCTTCGACAAAAAGTTGGCTGAAACAGTTCAGCGCAAAATTGGGTGAACCTATCATTCGAAGAGCGATTTTTAAAGCGATGAAAATAATGGCCAATCAGTATGTGTTGGGACAAACAATTGATGATGCAATATCGATTAAATCAAAAAAATCACTCTTTTCATTCGACATGCTTGGTGAGGGATCTCGAACTGAGAGCGACTCAATTAATTATTTCAAAGCCTACTCTAATGCGATAAAAAGCATTGGTCGAATTAGTGATCTGGAAAAATCAATTGAAGAAAATGATGGTATCTCAATAAAACTATCTGCTTTGCATAATCGTTATGAATTTAGACACAAATCCACCGTTATGAAAAAGTTATATAAGAGGATAAAAACACTATGCTTAGACGCAAAAGCCTTTAATATTAGTTTATCCATAGATGCCGAAGAATCTGCAAGACTCGATTTAGCAATGCAAATATTCGAAAAATTATCTAGGGAGCCGGAATTGAATGGTTGGGACGGCTTAGGTTTTGTTCTTCAGAGCTATCTAAAAAGAGCTCCTCTCGTTCTTAAATGGCTTGATGCGCTTGCTTCGGAAACTAATAAAAGATTTATGATTAGACTGGTAAAAGGAGCATATTGGGATACAGAAATAAAAAGAGCCCAAGAAAAAGGTTTAAGTGAATATCCGGTATATACAAGAAAAGTTAATACTGATGCTTGTTACCACTATTGCACTCACCTTTTGTCTCTTAATCAAGGAACTTTATATCCACAATTTGCTACTCATAATGCGTACACCATGGCACTAGTTGCAGAGATTTTTAAGAGTAAAAATTTTGAATTCCAAAGATTACATGGGATGGGTGTTGCGCTCTATGATGAAACAAAAAGACTTTACCTGCCTTCATTAAAAGCTAGAGTATACGCGCCAGTCGGAGATCATAATGATCTCTTACCCTATCTCGTAAGAAGGCTACTCGAAAACGGGGCAAATAGTTCCTTTGTGAACAGATTTCTCGATGATAAAGAGCCTGCCAACACGCTAGTTCAGGATCCCATCAAAAAAATATCTAATTTAAAAGAATATAGGAATTCTGAAATCAAACTTCCTAATGAAATATTTTTAAATTCTGAGGCTAAGCGGATTAATTCATGCGGGTTTGATACTCAAAACTTTAATGATATTCACTCTATAAAGTTAACCCACAAACAAATGAAAAATAGAAGTTTTGATGCAAATTCGATTGTGAATGGTGAAATTTACATTAACACTTCAGTAACTCAAAAGAGTCCCTTAGATAATCGGGAGATTGGAAGTTGGTCTCCTGCCTCAGCGAGAGATATAAAAAGTATAGTCAAGTTTTGTAATTCATCAGCTCAGAAGATTTCAAATCAGTTAATATCACAAAGAATACGATCTCTCAAAAAAATGGCTGATCTGTTAGAAAAAAATGCTTTCGAACTATCTTATATATTGTCTGTTGAAGCCGGGAGAACAATCGATGACGCACTCGATGAGGTCCGAGAGGCTTCTGACTTTTGCCGATATTATGCTTGTCAAGCGGAGACCTACAACCAGAAAGAATCTCCAGAAGAAGCGGTCGGAATATTCCTATGTATAAGTCCATGGAATTTCCCATTGGCTATTTTTACCGGTCAGATAGCCGCAGCACTTGCCATGGGTAATACTGTTATTGCAAAACCTGCTGCGCAAACGCCTCAGATCGCGTCCAGGGCCATAGAACTATTTCATTCATCTGGAATACCCAAGTGTGCTTTAAACTTGTTTTTAGGTGATGGAGTGATGACCTCTAAATTGATTGGAAGTAATTTAAATTTAAGTGGTATAGCCTTTACTGGATCAAATGACACTGCTTATAAAATTCAAGCCAACATTTTAAAGAAAAAAAATCCTATTGCCTTCATAGCAGAGACGGGAGGGCAAAACTGTATGGTAGTCGACTCAACCGCCCTACCAGAGCAAGTAGTCGATGATGTAATAGCCTCTGCATTTTCTAGTGCTGGTCAGAGATGCTCCTCATTAAGGGTATTATATTTACAGGAAGAAGTTGCAGTAAAAATTATAGATATGCTAGCAGGAGCCCTTGAAAGTCTCGAAATTGGAGATCCATTAGATATTAAAACAGATATTGGTCCATTGATAGATGATCATGCTGCTAAAAAAGTTAGATCTCATATTCGAAGGATGACAAGAAGCGCGAAATTAATCTCAAAAAAAGAAAACAGAGAAATATTCAATAAAGCCGCTTTTGTGAAACCTCATATATTCGAGTTGCACCATATAAGCGAGCTTACAAAAGAGATTTTTGGACCGGTATTACACGTAATACGATACAAGCAAGAAAATATAGAAGATGTTATCAATCAAATTAATAGTACGGGATATTTTCTGACACTTGGGGTGCATAGCAGAATAAAAGCATTTGGAGATTACATCTTCCATAATACTTATCATGGTAACTTCTACGTAAATAGAGATATTATCGGCGCTACGGTCGGCGTCAATCCTTTCGGCGGCAGTTTATTATCTGGAACAGGACCAAAAGCTGGAGGCCCAAATTATCTTAGGGCGTTCTCTAAAAAGAGATTAACAAATGAAAATTATTTGATTCAAGAAGGTCATTACCTCAAAAATCCAGTACTTAATATACAAAACGCAGATAATATAATCGATGAACTACGAGAGTCTCTTGCGTATTGGCGCAAGTTGTCGCCCTCGCGGAGATTAGAGACACCATTGAGCCTGAGGATGCCGCAAGCACAGAAAAATAATGTTGAATATATTAAGAGCAATATTGAGCTTCCCGTTAAATTAACCAGTCCAACAGGTGAATCAAATCATTTATTTTATGCCTCTAGAGGAATTATTCTTTTTATATTGAGTCCTGGCATGAACGAATCAGATGTTGTTAAAAATATCTTTTTAAGTCTTATTTGCGGGTGTGCAATTATATTGATGTCAGATAAACACTTATCTGACATGTGCTCCAAGATCACCAAAGATTTTGACGTATTTGCCAACGGAAAAAAACTTGTTATTCATCAGGAGTATTCCCAAATGAAATCCCTGATTCGAAACAGAAATCTACTAAATATTATGATGGATAATAGATTGAAAATTAGCAGATATGTTAGGGATGAGTTCGCTAAGAGAAAACATGGGATTCTAAATATTATAAATCCTCTAGACCACTCTCAAGAAGTAACTATTGATTGGTTATTAGGCCTTGTATTAGAGCGGACGAAAACTGAAAATTTAGTGGCCTCTGGAGGAAATACTCAACTATTTAACTTGACTGATGATTCAGAAGCTATTTCAGTTTAAAAGTCCGTTTATGAATGAAAATAAATGTTTAGTTTTTTTTGGAATTTGTATTCTTTAAAGAGTGAGTGCAAAATAAATTGAAGATGAAGCATACCATTTTTTCGACCCCATTGATTTCAGATGCGCTTCGCATTATTTCCGTACTGACCTTAAAAGTAATAAGGTGGCGAGTCGTGGGGTCTCTTCCAAGTAAAAAAAAATATGTGATTATTGTCGCGCCGCATACATCTAACTGGGATTTTTTTCTCTTTCTTTTTGTTGTGTCGGTTCTAAAATTACAACCGAGTGTACTGATAAAACATACCTTGTTTAAGGGACCTTTGGGTTGGTTTTTAAAATACTGTGGAGCCATACCAGTAAATCGAGCATCCGGTGGCTCATTGGTCGATAAGATTAAAAAAATTTATCAGAAAAAAGATCAATTCGCTCTGATAATCACGCCGGAAGGAACACGAAGTGCGAATCCAAATTGGAAACTTGGATTCCATCACATTGCAAGGAGTGCTGAAGTTCCAATTTTGATGGTATATGTCGATAGTGCTTCGAAAACAATTGGCATTGAGAATTTATTCTATCCAACTCAAAATATTGATGGAGATGTAAAACAAATCAAGGCGTTTTACAACGCAAAAAAAGGTTTGAAACCTGAGAACTATGCATCATAAAAAGTTTGAATAGGGAGAAATGAAATAGTTGAATTCTTTTCAAATTGGATAGGTAATAATCGTGAAATCGCTTGGATCGCTATTCCCTTTCTCGCTTTTATAGAAGCATGCCCGGGTGCAGGATTATTTGTATCTGGAGCAATTCTTTTAGCTGTGAGCACAATTTTATACACGCAGGATATTTTATCCTTACCCGAAATAGCGACCCTAGCCTTTTTTGGTGCAATTCTTGCTGACCACTTTGGATATTATCTTGGTCTGATTTTTGGTCCACATCTTGAAAAATCAAAATTTGCCAGGTCGAGAGAGAAAAATATTAAGAAAAGTAAAGAAATCGTTCTCAAGTACGGAACATTCTCAATTATTATAGGTAGACTAATACCAGCAGTGAGAAGCTTGGTACCCCTAACAGTTGGCATAAGTGCCCTGGGAAAACTTAAATTTAGCATATCTGACTTCTGTGCATGCTTTATTTGGTCCTGCGGATTGCTGCTTCTTTCGGGCGGCATTGGAAATGTGTTTTTACAATGAAAGTATCTGGAGCAATAAAAATTAAGTAAGTTTAATAGCAGTACCAAAAACAAGAATCTCAGAGGACCCATCCATTATTGCGCTTGTTGTAAATCTTATTCCAACAATCGCATCCGCACCTTTATCATTGGCGCTTGAGACCATTCTTGCGATTGCGACATCTCGGGCATCATTGAGCATCTCAGTATAGCCGCGGATTTCTCCACCAACGATACTTTTTAATCCTGCCATGATATCCCTACCAATATGCTTCGACTGAACAACATTACCTGAGACAACTCCAAGCACCTCACGAATTTCCTTGCCAGGTATAGTCTCTGTTGTGGTGAAAATCATACTCATAAAAATAAACCTTTTTGCGATCTCACTAAGCCTTCCTAAAGTTACTTCATTGATAAAACAACTTTACCTTTCGCGCGTCTTTCCTCGATGCAAGCAAACGCAGATGAGTGATCTGCTAATTTGAATATTTCTGACACCAGAGGCGAGAACTTTCCTCTATCAACTAAATCCACCAGTTGTGAGAAATTATTTTGAGACTCTAAAGGCTCTCTTGCAGCCCAAGCTCCCCAGAAAACGCCCACAAGCGACGCTCCTTTCAAAAGAGCCAGATTCAAAGGAATTTTTGGTATTGGCCCAGAGGCGAAACCGATAACAAGAAACCTTCCATTCCAAGCTACAGCCCTGAATGCTTGCTCTGAAAAATCCCCACCCACGGGGTCGTAAATTACATCTGCCCCCTTCCCTTCTGTTAACTCCTTAACCTTCTCCTTTAAGCTTTCTTTAGAATAGTTAAGTCTAATATCGGCACCCGCCTTTTGAGCAAAATCAAGTTTCTCCTCACTGCTGGCTGCGGCAATAACACTTGCTCCCATCGCCTTCGCGATTTGAATAGTTGCGATACCAACACCACCGGCAGCTCCTAGCACAAGAACAGTCTCACCTGGAACAAGACACGCCCGTTGTTTTAAAGCGTAATAAGATGTTCCATATGTAACAGCAAAACCTGCAGCTTGCTCAAATGACATGCTTCCTTTCAAAAAAGTGCTGTATTCAGAGGTGACCACCTCAGACGCAAAAGCTCCAGTTTGAACAGTACCAAATACCTCATCACCAACTTTTCGCGTGGTCACACCATCCCCAACTTTCGTAACAATACCAGACACCTCAGTGCCAGGTGTAAACGGAAGATTGGGTTTAAATTGATATTTCCCCTGGACCGTCAATATGTCGGGGAAATTTACGCCTGCCGCATGAACATCGATTAGAACTTGTCCCGCGCGTGGCTCAGGCGCCTCTGCATCTTTCAATTTAAGATTTTGTGTAGAACCAAATTCACTGCAAACTAACGCTTTCATCTAGTCAAACCTCTTGTTTTTGATTTTAATTGGTATATTGAGCTAACTCTCGACGTCCAATAACCATTCTATGAACAGCATCAGGACCATCAGCAAAACGTAATACGCGCATGCCTCCATACCAAATTGCAAGAGGTGTATCCGATGAGAGGCCTATCCCACCATGCATCTGCATAGCTTCATCGATGATTTTTAATGCCATATTTGGAGCAGCAACTTTTATCATCGATATAAATGGTTGAGCTGCATCTGTTCCAACATTATCCATCATCCATGCAGCTTTGAGGCAAAGTAACCTGGTCATCTCTAAGTTAATTCTCGCATCAGCAACTATGTCAATATTACCTCCTAATCTTGCCAAAGGCTTACCAAAAGCTTCTCGACTTACCGCCCTCTCACACAGCAATTTTAGCGCAGCCTCAGCTAATCCAATTGATCTCATACAATGATGAATTCGGCCAGGCCCCAGTCGCCCTTGCGCAACTTCAAAACCTCTGCCTTCACCTAAAATCATATTCTCCTTGGGTACTCTCACATCAGTGAAACGCATATGCATATGACCATGGGGTGCATCGTCGATATTCATAATAGTCATTGGACGGATATTTTTGACGCCCGGTGTTTCAAATGGAACAAGAACCTGAGAGTGCTGTGAATGACGAGGACCTGTTGGATTTGTATTACACATTACTATCAAAATTTTGCATCTTGGATCTCCTGCTCCCGATATCCAAATTTTTTCCCCATTTAAGACCCATTCATCCCCATCTAGCACACAGCTCATTGAAATATTTTTCGCGTCTGATGAGGCGACGCCTGGCTCTGTCATTGCATATGCTGATCTGATCTCACCATTTAATAATGGCACGAGCCATTTCTCCTTTTGTTCGTCTGAACAATATCTAGCTAACACTTCCATATTGCCAGTGTCGGGGGCAGAGCAATTAAATACTTCAGGCGCTAGATGAGATCGTCCAGTTTCCTCAGCAATATAAGAATACTCAACGGTATTCAATCCATACCCACCTTCCCAATGGGTTAAAAAGAAATTCCAAAGATTTTTTGCTCTCGCTTTTTTCTTTAAATCTTCTAATATTTCAGTCTGCCTAGATGTGAATTGCCATCGGTCTCCTTTATCAACTTCCTCATGGTACTCCTGTTCAACAGGCAGTATTTCGTTATCAATAAAAGCCTTAACTTGTTCTAAAATTGGCTTAACTTTGTCACTTGGACCCAGATCCATTTTATTACTTCCCCCCAAGAAATTAATTCTTTTTTACTTTTAATATCCGCATTTAGATGCAAATTTATTAACGTGATAGTTATGATCACCAAATAGCATTTGAGCAGGTCTCGCTCTCTTTATAAAAAAACCTATCTCGTACTCATCAGTCATTCCTATTCCACCATGCATTTGAATAGCTTCATTTGTTGACAGCTCAGCAATCTCGCATAGTTTTGCTTTCGCAATACTTGCCAGAAATGAACTGCGGGCATCATTTTCATCAAAGGCTTGCAATGCCTTAAGCACAACTGATTTGCAAATTTCAATTTCACTCCACCAATTAGCCGCTCTATGTTGTAAAGCTTGAAATGACCCAATTAAAGATCCAAATTGTTTACGCTGCTTTAGGTATTGAAGAGTCCTATCGAAAGTCTCTTGGCATATTCCCAATAATTCTGCCGATAAATGCACATTAGCAATGTCTAAAACATTTGATAAAGGTTCAAAGCCTTTGTGTTTTTCTCCTAGAATATCTCCCTTCTCAACAACAACGTCATTAAAACTTATGAACGTTGAATTTCTACCATCAACCATTTTGGTTCTCTCCACACTAACGCCACTCAATTCTTTGTCAACAATAAATAGGGTTATTCCTGACTTATCGTGAGAATCCTGATTGGTTCGAGCAACTACTATTAATTTGTCTGCAGTTGATCCATCAATGACAAATCTTTTTGTTCCATTTAAAATAAACTCTCCGCCATTTTCAGAGGCAATCATACTGACACTCTCTGGGCTATGATGTGAGGTTTCATCAATGGCTAAAGTCATCATTAACTCTCCAGATGCTATTTTTGGCAACAATGTTGATTTTTGATTTTGATTACCAATCTCCTTAATTAAAGANACTGAAATAATTGCATTTGAAAGTAGCGGCGATGCCGTGAGAGTTCGTCCAGTTTCCTCCATTATTTGTGCCATTCCTACATTCCCAAATTCTAGGCCACCAAACTCTTCTGGAACTAGGATTGCTCCCCAGCCCATTTCCACCATCTTTGGCCATAGATCCCTGTCATAGCCTGTCTCACTATCTCTGTCTCGTTGATTCCTAACTTCTTTTACAGGAGCATGCTCATCAAGAAAGCCTTTCGCTGATTCCTTCAACATTTGTTGCTCTTCAGTTAATATTAATGCCATAACCTTCTCCAGTTATCCNAAACCTAAAATATTTTTAGCAATAATGTTCAATTGCACTTCAGAGGTACCNCCTTCAATCGAGTTACCTTTAGTTCTAAGCCACGTTTTAGATGTCCATCCATCGCGGGATATTGGCCCTTCCCATATCAATTCATCACTTCCACCAATTCGCATCAATGTCTCAAAACGCCTTTTGTTAAGCTCCGTACCGTAGTATTTTAACATTGCAGAAGTGGCACCTATGCCCTGACCTGCCTTCGATTCGTCACGCACTCTCTCGGCAGTACAAGAAAAACTCATAGCATCAATTTCCCATTTTGCAATTTCATTTCGCAGAACTAAATCAGTTAAAAGACCATTAGTTAATCCAACTTTTTCTGATGCGATCATACCCAAAGTCTTTGATCCCACACTCGCAAGACCCATATCACCAATCATAGCTCGCTCGTGCGTAAGTAAATATTTTGCAACGGTCCAACCTTGATTCACTTCACCAACTACCTGATCTTTTTCAACGCGCACATTATCTAAAAAGGTTTCACAAAAAGGTGAGCTCCCCGATATCAATTTAATCGGCTTTGGTGTGACGCCCTTAGTTTTCATATCAAACAGGACTAAGCTAATTCCTAACTGCTTTTTGGCATCTGGATCAGTGCGAAGCAAACAGAACATCCAATCTGCTTTATCACCATAAGAGGTCCAAACTTTTTGTCCATTTGCAATAAAGTGATCGCCCATATCCTCCGCTTTACTTTGTAATCCGGCAAGATCAGATCCTGCGTTTGGTTCGCTATATCCCTGACACCACCTAATCTCACCCCTGATAATCGGTGGTAGATGTTGCCTTTTTAAGGCTTCGCTGCCAAATTTTAGAAGAGCAGGTCCAATCATCCAAATACCGAAACTATCAAGAGGAGATCTAGCTTTCATGTCTTTCATTTCCTCACGAAGAATCTTCGCTTCCTGCTTGTTTAGACCACCACCGCCATATTCGGAAGGCCACTCCGGAGCGGTCCAACCCTTCTCCGCCATTCGCTCAAGCCAAACTCTCTGATCATCACTTTTAAACACCCAATTCCGACCACCCCAACAGGCATCGTCAGCAGATGACATTGGCTTCCTCATAGATTCTGGACAGTTATTCTCTAACCAGTCTCTTGTCTCTTTTCTAAAAACTTGAATATCTGGCACTAAAGACTCCTTTTTAATTCATCAAAATAATTATTTTCGTAAAATTTTAAACATCATATTAATGGCATTAATCTGTTAAAATAGAAAGTTGATTAATATAAATAGCATAAACATTTCTTCATATATTAACATTACTTTGCCGCGTCGCTCTAACAATAAATCTTGGTTGGCGACATAATTTGACAATAAAAACAAAGAGGGAATAAATGATGACTGAATTAAAAAATCTAAGCATTACTCTCAAAACAAGACCAACAGGAATAGTTGACAGTGAAAATTTCTCAACAAAAATATCTGAGGTCAAAACTCTTAAAGAAAATCAAGTTCTCATTAAAGTACTTTATCTCTCGTTAGATCCATACATGAGAGGAAGAATGAGTGAAGCTAAGTCATATGCAGATCCACTGCAAATTGGTGAGATTATAACCGCCGAATCAGCAGGAATAGTTATTGAATCCAAGTCTACAAAATACAGTGTGGGCGAATATGTATGTTGTCGTTCAGGTTGGCAAGAATATTTTATTTCGAATGACAAGGATCCAATGACATATAAAGTTGATCCAAAACTCGTGCCACTTTCCACTTATCTTGGAGTATGTGGAATGACCGGAAGAACAGCCTACTTTGGATTAATGAAGGAAGCAACGCCATCCAAGGGAGAAACATTGGTCGTATCAGCTGCATCTGGTGCAGTTGGATCTATAGTTGGACAAATCGGGAAAAAAATTGGTCTAAATGTTATCGGAATAGCTGGCAGCGACGAAAAATGTAATTACGTTGAAGATGAGTTAAATTTTGACGCATGCGTAAACTATAAATCAGCTTCCTTTCGAGATGAGCTCGCATCTAAGCTTGAATCTGGAGTGGATATTTATTTTGAGTCAGTTGGAGGAAGCGTTACCGAGACAGTCACAGAGTTTTTCAATTCCGGGTCTAGAGCCCCAATTTGCGGATATATCTCTAATTATAATGCAAAAGATATCACAAAAGTGAAAACTCCTTTTCATATATTTGGCGCTATGAAAAATCCTCCAAAGCACAAGTTTTTTCTTGTATTTGATCATTACGCAAATTTCAATAAAGCGAATGAATTTCTTTTGAACGGAGTTCGATCAGGTGAATTAAAGTACAAAGAGATGATTGTTGATGGACTTGAAAAATCACCAGAATATTTCAAATGGTTATTCACAGGAAATAATTTTGGAAAGCTAATCGTAAAAGTAGCCAATCCGTAATGAGACTTGTAAATGCATGATCCATTTGATGAGTTGATTGCGGCTCTAAATCCAGAACGACTTGATGAAAATACATTTATAGGTCAGACACCTTCTACGTCTTTAAAAAGAGTATTTGGTGGCCAGGTATTTGCACAAGCTATGAGGTCCGCACAAAATACAGTTGAAGTGAATCGTCAGATTCACTCACAACATGGTTACTTTATAAGACCTGGTGATCCAAACCTACCAATAATTTACAATGTTGATAGGGTTAGAGATGGTAAATCTTTCTCCACCCGTTCTGTATCGGCAACTCAAAAGGAAAAAGTTATTTTTAGCTGTCAAATGTCTTTTCAGATGCCTGAAAAGGGATTTGAATATCAGATATCAATGCCCGAATGCAAACCACCCGAGGAATGCGAAAATGACAACGAGAGATGGAGTAGAATTAGTGAATCACTAAATCCTAATAATCAAGATAAACCAAAACTTCATCGCGCAAAATTACGCTCTATTGAAATGCGTTCGGTTGATCCCATCGATTTTATCAATCCAACGCCTAAAGCCCCCAAGCAATTAATATGGGTAAGAGCTTCAAAAAATATTCAAGACCATTTAGGTCTGCGAGTGCATCAAGCAGTATTAGCCTTTCTGTCCGACTTTAACATAATGTCCACTTCCTTAATTCCACATGGAATTAGTATCTTGAACAAAAAATTGCAACCTGCTTCTCTCGATCACACCATCTGGTTTCATGATGAATTTAAAGTGGATGAGTGGCTTCTTTATCAGCTCGATAGCCCTAGAACAAGTTCTTCACGAGGACTTAATAGAGGCAGTTTTTTCAGTTTAGATGGAAGGCTAGTTGCAAGCACAGTTCAAGAGGGACTCATTCGAGTTCGCGATTGATTTAAATATCCACTGAAGATTCAGTTGTTAATCATTAATATTAACTCTGCTAAATGGCAATTAAATTAATGTATATTTACGTTTCCTATCATTAACTTTTTTCAAATAATCACGAGTTTCTTTTCGAATATGTCGGTTCGTAAGAAACCAATAAAATTGTTTGGTAGACATTTGATTTATGCGCCTCAAAGCCTTTTTTTTGTTTCCTGATTTATCTAGACTTTTCCACAGATTACCAGCACCTCCGTTGTAGCTTGATATCATTGCATACTCTAATTTTTTTGGATCCTTTATTCCTTGAAGATACCTACTACTCAGAATATTAAGATATCCAGTAGCTACTTCAATGTTGTTTTTCGGACTGTATAAGAATGTTGATGACGGCGTGTGTTTATAACCTTTTATGAGTGAGAAATAATCTCTCCCGGCTGTATTTGCCTTTACTTGCATCAGCCCTAAAGCATTTGATCTTGATCGGGCTAAAGGATTAAAAGAACTTTCAGTTTCCATAATAGCCATCACTAATGATGACGAGACACCATATTCTCGACAAGCCGCTTTTACAAAACTAACGTATTTTGCTCCCGCAATCTTTTTATGAGCGTCTATCATACGGATGGTCACTTCAAATCTTCCATCGCTAAATGTTTTTTTACGAAGTAAAAAATTCGCAAAATCTAAGGCCGGTCGTCTACTAGATATTGGCCTACCTTTGTGATCTAAAACTTGACCCCAAAAAAAAGGTTTGTTCGTCTCCTCATTTACTAAACCGAAATCAATGGCAGTCTGTGCGTCAATTACTGAAGGATCAATTTGTGTCAATACCACATCAATGATTGCATCTCTAAGAGTTTCTGGCGTAGAAGCGTTCATATAAATAATACCTCTCTCAAAATCAACAATCGTTTGTGATGTCTTTGCAGTGCTGTAAGACAGGATCGATGGAGTGAAAGATTGATCTGGATTAGACTGATTTTGATACTCTCTAAGTAAAGCTGCTACGTCATCGTCATAATCCTCAAAATCGATTGAAAAAGTAGGTCGAGTAATAATCAGTAAGACAATCACCAGAATGGAAATTCGGCAGTTCATAGAAATTTAAATCCCATCACTAAATTCTAAGTTACTCTATTTTGGTTGAATGGATATTTGACAACGTATTTTTTAAATGCGTCGGAATGGATACAGATTTCCCGGTTTTTCTAGAAACAAAAACATGCGTAAAGCCACCTGCAGCCGAGACGTCAACGCTATCTTTCTTAAAGATACCTATCTTATACTCAACTGATGAATTTCCTATCTTGGAGACAACTAAAGCTGACTCCAGCTTTTCAGGATATGACAAAGGTGCGAAATAGTCACAATTTGATGCAACAACAAAACCAACTACTGGATCTTGATTTATATTTAAACCACCCTCCTCTATTAGGTATTTATTCACAATTGAATCAAAATAACTGTAGTAGTTAACGTTATTAATATGACCATAAACGTCGTTATCCATCCAACGGGTGCTAATATCATTGAAATAAAAGTAATCTTTTCTTTTTTTATACGTAACCACGCATATCTTCCTCAAAACTTGTTAATAAGCTTGTTTATATATTTCGAGCGCATTTTCCACATTTAGTTCCCTTGGATTATTTATCAATAAGCGTTGTTGCAGCATTGCTTCTTCCGCCAATTTTGGCAAATCCTCAAAAGGAATATTCATTTCTCTGAGAGTAGTTTGTAAACCTAAACGCTTAGGTAAGTCGGCAAGATATGAGACCAGAATCTCAGATGCCTGTTTTTCATCATTTGGCACCTCATAATCATAAAGTATGACATGTGCGAGTTCAGAATATAATTTAGATGCCTCATCCATATTAAACCTCAACACATGAGGCAAGACGAGTGAATTTGTTAATCCATGAGGAATATGATAATTCCCACCAAGCGGATATGCCAAAGCATGTACTGCGGCGACCGGGGCATTGGCAAATGCTTGACCGGCTTTCATAGCACCTATCAACATTGCACTCCTAGCATTGATATTTTGGCCATCAGTCACTGCCATTTCTATATTTTTAGACATTAACTTTAAGGCTTCAATAGCTAGCATATCTGAGATTGGATTTTTTAATCGTTTTGATGTGTAAGCCTCTATTGCATGAACCATAGCGTCTACGCCAGTAGCTGCGGTAATACTTGAAGGAAGACCAAGAGTTAATAATGGGTCGAGTATTATCTTATCAGCGAGCAAAACTCGGCTGACAGCTCCCGCTTTTGTGGTCTGACCTGTAGTTATAATTGACACCATTGTAGCCTCTGATCCAGTCCCTGCAGTGGTTGGGATTTGAATCAAAGGTAATCTGGTACCGACGATATTATCTACTCCATACATCTCAGCAAGTGTTTGCTTTTCTTTAGCTAAAATAGCAATAATTTTTGCAACATCCATTGAACTTCCGCCACCAAAGCCAACTACCACATCACACTTAGTGAGAATTAGACGATTACAAGCATCTAGAACTATTTCTTCTGGAGGATCCGCCGTTACCTCTGAGAAAATTTCATAGCTAATTTTCAATTTATTCAAATCTGAAAGTGCTTTATCCAATAAACCGCAAGCTAAAATACCAGGATCAGTAACTATGAAAGCTTTTCCCAAACCCATTTTTGAGATAATGTTTCCCAAGTTGGAGGAAAAGCCAGCGCCAAACTCAATATCTGAAACAGTGTTAAATGAAAAATTATCCATTAGCTTAAAATCTACTCTATTTTTTATCACTTTTCGGATGAAATTTAACCACCCGTTGTGTTCATGAACCTTAGTATATCCGTTCGACTAGGGTCAAAATAATGCCTCTCAGGTTTATTTTGTATTGCTCCACTGATCGCTTCTTTTAATTTATTTTCATCGCCTGGATGATTTCTAATAATTGATTTCAGATCAATACTATTCTCATTCCCCAAACACAGAAGCAACCTACCATCCGCAGTTACTCTAACTCTATTACACGCACCGCAAAAATTTTCTGAAATTGGCGATATAAACCCTATCTTTGATTTAGTTCCCGCAACCCTCATATAGCGAGATGGTCCGCCAGTTCTCTCTAGAGTTTCAATCAATTCAAACTTTTGACTTAATTGTTGTTTTATATCACTACAACACAACTGGGTTTGAACTCTATCATGAGACTTAGTTACACCTAACGGCATCTCTTCTATAAAAGAAATATCAAATTCATTAGCAACGGCATATTCAGCTAAATCGCATACCTCCAAATCGTTGAATCCTTTTAGCACAACGACGTTCAACTTAATATTTGAAAATTGGGCCTCTTTTGCGGCATTAACTCCCCTATGCCAATCCTTAATATCACCAAATCGCGTTAGTTGCCTAAACTTCTCTGGAATCAGACTATCAACACTTATGTTTAATCGCCCTAAACCAGCCAATTTTAGGTCTTTCGCTTTTTTTTCTAACAACAATCCATTGGTTGTCATGGTTAATTCATCCAAACCTTCCTCTGAGGCGAGTGAGTCAACTAGGCCAATAATTCCTCGACGAACTAGCGGCTCTCCTCCAGTTAGTCTAATTTTATTTATACCTAACGTGACAAAAGCCTTTCCGACATCCCTTATCTCCTCCAAAGTTAGGAGCTTTTGGCGAGGTAAGAACTGCATCTTTTCTGCCATACAATATGTGCAACGAAGGTTGCAGCGATCGGTAACAGAGAGCCTAAGGTAGCTGATAGTCCTATTGTAAGGATCAATTAGACGTTTCTTTGCATGCTTATTGATTTCAACGTGAGTCACTGCTCAAATCCTAATTTTTAATAATAAAGAATATCAACCAACTTTTCTGTATGGATATTATCCCCAATCATTTGTCGAATTAACACATTACTTTTTGCAACTGATGATAAAACGCCACTGCTTTGATTTGGAAATAAATCAACTCTTAAATCATCACCAACACTTCTCGCAAACCCTCTCAGATATTGCTCTCGACTTGTTGCGGGGGATG
>PALW01000055.1 GCA_002710745.1 Porticoccaceae bacterium | reverse complement strand
CATCAACTCGCAAGTTTTTTGATGTATTTAGCCGAAATAACCAACCACAGAACTAAGGCCAATTCCGCAATTATTAGCGAAGTTGCCAATGCCGCATCATTCACTGCCCAAGCTATAATTCTAAAAAAGGCTGCGCTTCCTAATAAAAGTGCCGCAATGTTCAAATACTCAAACTTCATCTTAATCGAACCAAACACAATCAAGAAACTTGCCAGTCCAAAAAAAGCTCCAAAATCACCAAGTTGAGTACTTCTTCCGATTCCATCTAAAAGCTCCATTCCAAGATCGCCTGTTGCCTTAGATGGGTTAATTACAAACATAACCGTATTCAAAACCATTGGGCCCGCTGGTGCGCATGCTATCGCTCTTATAATATTTTTATTCATCTCTCTCCAAAACTCCAAACCGTTTGTTTTTATTATATTTATTTAGCTGATCATAGTGCCAAATCTCTCCATTTAAGGGTATAAGTCTATGATCTCTGTGTCCAGATTTTAGTTGTTCAGACTCATGAGCAGAAAGATCATCCGAAGGAATTAACACACTATCCCTCCAACTCACTGTGTTATCCAAGCTTAGGGGAGGAGAAAGATTACTGATAATTCCAGATGCTTCAGAAAACTCAGGTAAAACACTTGATGCGACAAAAGATACTCGAGGTTTTATCCAAGATTCTCCCTTCCTATCTCTTTGGCCCCAAACAAAATTATTATAATCTTGATCACTTACAGCAACATCTCTGTTTACTCCATATCGCGCATACATCATGAATCCGTCAAATAGGATGGCAAAATCTTCTCGAGTAGTGCTATAACTATAAAACTGAGGTGCTCCCTCTGTCTTAAACATGTTGGCAACATACTCCATCGTGAACGATTTTTGATATTCTTGAATCGCATCTGGATCCCGGAACCGAACTTGAGCAAGTTTAGTCAACTCATTTCCACCAGATAGATACTGAGGATCTAGAGGATAATTATTTTGCAAGAAATCAGATTCAATTTGTCGAGCTTGATAGACCTCATTCACTGCATCATAGACCGTTTTTGAATCTGAATATGTTAACCAACGGGTGCTTGGGAAAAAATCATTAGCGTGAGCAAGCTCATGGTATAGCAATGCTGCAAAAGAATACTTTGAGTTATCAAGCGTTCGCGATATGCGATACCTTGAAGGATAATAATAATAAGCATANTCATTATCTTTTANATATCTCCANGGCATTTCAAACTGAAGTTCAGAGCCAAATCCAGAGCGATAATCGGGAGCGGAATTTATGGTATCTCTTTGCGCAGGCGTCTCCCACAAATCATCTGGATCCAGATATATTGCTCCNGTCGTGGGATTATAGAAAGATGGACGTATATCATAGGAGATAACAACAGCAGTTACGGCTCTCAACAAGTTTTTAAAATCATCAAACTCATCGTGCTCTTGTAAAAATTTTTCAAATTGACTCCCCATCCAATCATGAGAGACCAAGACTTTACTCATAATATCTTCGACTGTAGGCGATGTTGTTATTTGNGCAATTAGTGGGGTGTCCGCAAAGGTACANTCATCATACTGGGTTAGATTTGAATAGACACAATCCACCAGTGTCTGNCCCCCAAGNGGGTCAGATCTATATGGGTATACCTGAGCAACCCTTGATCTAAAGGGCCCAGATTCAGGGACCTGGACACTGCTGTTCTCAACTAGAATTGAGATTTCATCAGAATGAGAACTTCCAAGAATATCACCAGTTAAGCGAAAACTAAGGATAGTGTCTTGATCAACTTCTGGCGCATCAAAAAACACAGAGCCCTGGCCATCCGTTTCCTCCTCACTGAATGTTACTGATGGCCCTTGAATCTGCTCCCACACCCATGAGGACTTATCTAACTGAGTACTCTGATCATCTCCATCAGCAAAACTTGCAAGCGATACTGCATTCTCTTCGAGTACCGAGTGTCCCAACCTAATCGTAAGAGNGGAAACTTCNCTAACCACAGAAAAAGTATGGCTCAATGTGCCTGCAGTCGATCCATCAACTACATAATCCACTTGAAATGAATANGATCCACTTTCTGTAGGCGTAAAAGCTATAACTTTACTATTTCTCGCATAAAACTCGACATCTGGACCATCGGTCTGAATCCATGCAATATTTGTCAGATTATTCGATGGNGCAAAAAGTATAAGCTCTGTGGACTGATCNATCTTAACATCCTCGTCATAATGTAAGACTTCACCTGGAATATCTTCTTCAANTNCAATGCCTGTCTCAGGCTGATTTGAACCTCCCCCGCCACATCCAACTAAGAGCTGAGTAAAACAAATAATATATAAAAAATTTATTTTCATTTAAAAAGAATATCACTAACTTTATATTTATTAAATTCGAGTAAAAGGAACAAAATTAACTAAGGACTATTTTTATTACGATATTTCGAGACAATCGTTTCAGTTTTTATCAAATTTCTTCGCGTCGTTTTCGTTGCAAGGAATATTTCCAATGAGAGAAGAATGAAAGACATCATCAGTGAAATCATGCAAAGGACAAATAAAACGGAGATAAAGGTATCAATAGAATAATTATTGATACCACCTATAAACAAAGCCCCAACAACGATACATACCATTAAACCAGCTAGCGTACAAAAAAATATGGAAATATACATCAACCGCATTCTGAATATCGATTGCTTGCGATTGAGAAGCATTACTTCTCTGTCTTCCCCTTGAGTGATATCAATATAGCTTTGTAANAANCTCANCCGATCAATAATTNTNCCTAAGCGTCCNGATAGAACATTCAATAGTGCGCCAACTCCCGCCAACAAAAAAACCGGGCTNACTGCTGANTGCATTATCTGAGATATTGNTTGATATTCGCNCATTATGCGTNCAAAAATTACCTAATTAACTGATTAAAAGAAAAGTGTTNGGTGGATGCCTTTNATTATAACAGACTGACTCATTATTTTATTGCAGAAATTGTTAGCAATAGCGTAATGTTACAGATCACGAGTATATTTCTATGAGACTGCAGTTTGTGAATAGATTTACAGCATTCATTTTTAGCGCGATATGTCTGATGGCTAATGGCACTGAGACCACTCTTTTTGTGGGTAATAGTTACTTATACTATAACGACAGCGTTCACAATCATGTTGAGGATCTTCTTAGAGAATTTTATGAAGATAACGACATACATACCGAGCTAATCGCAATAGGTGGATCAAGGCTTCATCATCACAGTATTGAACAAATTCTAAACTATCAAATTTTTGGTCTTGATAAACCAGTAGATAGAATTATCTTCCAAGGTGGCAGTTCAGAGGTCAAGACACCTAAAAATAGAGAGATGCTAGCTAGAACAAGTCAAGAATATAGTCAAAAAGCACAAGAAATGGGGATAAAGACGTACCTCTATATGACGCATCCCTATCAAAAATCTGATCGTAGATACGAAAAGAATCTAATTGAAAAAATTAAATTAGCCTATTACCAGGCGGGCGAAAAAAGCAAATCGATCGTCATTCCAGTTGGCTTAGCTTTTGAGATTGCTTATAAGAGAAACCCNTCCATTCGTTTGCATCTCCCTGATGGCACACACCCTAATATGCTAGGGACCTACTTGGCTTCATCGACCGTTTTTGCAACACTTACTGACGCATCCCCAGAGGGGCTAGAATATGATTATATGGGGAGGGTAACTGATAACGATAAAGCTTTTCTCCAGAAAGTAGCTTGGCTTGCATATCTGCAAAATGAAAAAAATTTAAAATCAGACTAATATCTTTGTCATATGAAGTTTATATTTCTTACATATTTTTTAATTACGTTATCATCAAACCTGTTTGCGGATAATGACAAAAGCATTGAATTAAAGATTCTTGTCTACAACACTCACGGACTTCCAGGNATTTTTCTCCGAGATAAACCAGAAATTCGTTTTCCCCTCATAGGGGANAAGACCAAAGAATATGAATTGTCACTATTGCAAGAAGATTACGCACATCATAAAAAATTAATATCATCTATGAAAAGTGAGAGTAAAATCTTTCGGGGACGACTTGGAAATAAATTTCTGTGTCCAATCTGNACCGGATCAGGNTTAACCTCAATCGCNAACCTTCCTCATGATTGGAATATTGAAGTAGTNAATNAAAGTTTCAAGACTTGCTCAGGATGGATATCTGGCTGGAACGATTGTTTTGCAAAAAAAGGTTTCCAAATTTTAAAAATTACTCCTCCACTGAGAGAGAGCTTGTTTCTTGTTAATACGCACTTGGACGCAGGATCGCGAGAATCCGATAGAAAAGCAAGAAAGAATCAACTTGACCAAATAATTTTAACTCTAAACAAAAAGATCAAAGGTGAAGCTTTAATCCTTGCTGGAGATTTAAATCTAAATTCAAAGAATTCAGAGGACTTAAAACTACTTGGAGACTTAAAAGAAAAGCTCAACTTAACNGATGCATTTTTTNCTGTAGATATACAAAAAAAATGGCAAATTTTAGATTATGTATTATTTAACACGGGCAAAAGTGATNCNGTTAGCATATTGAAGGTTGGAGAGGACACTAGCTTAGTTTCAAAAGAAGGNCCATTAAGTGACCATCCTGCACTTTTTATTCATATAACGATTTAATTTTTGGTGGAGCCTAGCGGGATCGAACCGCTGACCTCAGANNNTCCGCCNCGNGTTGCGCTCTCCCAGCTGAGCTAAGGCCCCGATCAAAATCCACACCATAATATGAATGAGAAACATTCAAGTCAAGATAATCTAAAATCTGTAAATTTAAGATTTTAATTCCGAATACTCTTTAAAAAACTGAGTGGACTGTACTTGTGACAATACCCCCATCACAGTAAGAGCATAATTTATTCGATCAATACTTTTACTCTGACCTAAAATAGAGATCGAATCCATAACAGAAATCGAGCTTGTTGTCCCCGCAATAGACACAAAGATAGGTGCTAAAAATTTCTTAAGCTTAAGTTGAAGACCATCCGCTATATTTTTTAATGCTTTAAAAATTGAGTCTCGGTTCCACTCATCAATTTCATCCAAACTCCAGATCGTAAACTGAAGAATTTTCATTATGGATATTTCATCCAGTCCTAGAGAATTAAAACTATCTCTGTTGATATCGAGCTTCTCAACAAACAAAAAATTAGTGACCTTTTCATAATCGGTCAATAATCGCATTCGCGGCTTCGCTAGAGGAATGAGTTTCTCGAGATCTTTTTCATTAGATATTATTTTTCTTAATCTTCTAGCTAAGTCATCAACGGATAATTCATCGCGGATCCACAAACCATTCAACCACTCAAGCTTGTCAACATCAAAAATAGGTCCCCCTAAAGAAATTCTATTTATATCAAAGACATCTAACATATCATTAAGATTGAACTTTTCTCGCTCATCGGGCATTGACCACCCCATTCTGCCTAAGTAATTTAACAGAGCCTCAGGCAAAAAACCTTTGTCTTTATAATATAGAATACTGGTTGGATTTTTTCTTTTTGATAATTTTGATTTATCTGGATTTCTAAGTAATGGTAAGTGACAGAATTTTGGCACATCCCATCCAAAATACTGATAAAGCAAAATATGTTTTGGCGCAGAATTTATCCATTCTTCTCCTCGAATAATGTGGGTGATACCCATTAGATGATCATCAACAACATTTGCAAGATGATATGTGGGCATACCATCTGCTTTCAGAAGCACCTGCATATCAATTTGATCCCAGTCGATCGAGATAGTGCCTCTTAACATATCTTCGAATTCACATGTTCCCTTGTCAGGTTTTTTCATTCGAACAACAAAAGGAGTATTATTTTCTTCCAAGCGCGCGATCTCGTCAGCACTCAAAGATAAGCACTTACCATCATATCCAGGAGTTTTTTTCTGGAGGACTTGACTCTTTCTCAACTCGGCAAGTCGCTCTGGAGTACAAAAACACTTAAACGCCTTACCTTGATCCAAAAGCTCCTGAACCTTTTCCTGATATATTGAAGATCGCTCGCTTTGGCGATACGGTCCATATGGTCCTGACTTATCTGGACCCTCTTCCCAATCAATTCCTAACCAATTGAGTGAGGATAGTATTTCATTCTCGGATTCAATCGTTGATCGCACTCGGTCTGTATCTTCAATTCTAAGAGTGAATGTCCCCTCATTTGCTTTCGCAAATAACATGTTGAACAAAGCGACATAGGCAGTTCCAACGTGAGGATCTCCTGTAGGAGAAGGCGCTATTCTCGTTTTTACCTTCATTTTGCTAAAGACCTTATATCCATATGCCTCACCAACTATCTCTTCTCATTCTTAAGGAGACAAAGACATCCTTATCTGACGCATCAACTAAATCCAGATTAGAGCGGATCGCGGGACTATCAAGCCTCATAAAAGTATTAATTTTGCGCTCATCTCCAATTGTTATATGACGAGAACCAATAGTCGGGTCTTGCTCTTGCAAATTTAATAACCAGTCTGACGCATCAGAATTGTCGGGTTCTATACTCAATGTAAATTTTAAGTTGTTTTCCAAATATTCGTGTCCTGGATAAACGATCACATCATCATGAAGCACACAAAACTGTTGCGAAATCGTTTGATATAGAGTCTCTGGATCACCACCATTTCTGCAATTGCCGACTCCCGCATTAAACAAAGCATCGCCAGCAATAATGGCTAATTGAGTATTTTTAACCAAAAGTAACAAAGATAAATGAGCAAAAGTGTGTCCAGGTGTATCTAAAACTTTAATCTGACTATCTAAATCTAAATCTATTATTTCGCCTGTCTTCAAAATTCGACTCAAGCCCGGTACTTTTCCCACACAATTTTTGTGACTCCAAACATCGCAACCATGCTGATCTATAAGTGCCTGATTTCCTTGTATATGATCAAAGTGTTCATGTGTATTTATAATAGTTTTGAGCGTAAGAGAATTTTTATCTAGAAAATCATTTATCAATTCGTCACTTAAAGGGTCTATGACAATGGCACTTGAGTCATCAAGCTCTATGAGATAGTTCCAATTTCTCATGAAACTTGCTGTATATATCTGGTGAACTTTCATTTTGTAACCCCGCACTAATCAGTACTCATCTCGATCGAAAAAAAAACGAAGAGAGGTAATTGAAATCAGATAACATTATACTTAATTATAAACTCTTAAGCGTGATGAATTAGAATTCATGAAACTTTCTAATCAATTTATAATCATTGCAACATTTATCTTGATTTCCTCACACTCGTTTGGAGAGTGGACTAACCGATACCCAAAAGTCGAAGGTCAGAGGCATCATATTTATTTGGAAGGTTACGAGTTTCCTATAATATCTTCCAATCCAAAATATCCTGCCGAATCAATAGATGGCAAACACCTTGCATTTTCGGCCCATGGTTATATCTGGATTATGGATCTCGATACAAACACCGCTGCTCAATTAACTGATACGGGATCAATTGATAGTAGACCCAGGTGGTCAAATGATGGAAGAAAAATTACGTTTGTCAGAGACAAAGGGACAGACACTTCTATAGTGGTGATGGATCTATTTAATAATGAAAGCACTGAAATTGATACGCCTGC
Organism: Porticoccaceae bacterium; assembly: GCA_002710745.1. GTDB lineage: Bacteria > Pseudomonadota > Gammaproteobacteria > Pseudomonadales > Porticoccaceae > AAA300-D14. The sequence continues at coordinate 4,850 of PALW01000055.1, read as the reverse complement.
TATTGAACTGGACCCTGAGTTCTCTCCTGATAATAGCAAGATACTATTTTCTTCAAGCCAAGGAGGCCAATTGGCAATTTGGAGTCATAATCTTGATACAAATAAGCAAACTCAGTTAACGAATTTAAAAGGACATTCAAGAAATGTTAGATTTGGTCCTACTAAAGAGAAAATCTATTTTAATCATCTGTCATGGCCCGAGCGACAGATAATCGCTTTTGATATTTCAAAAAAATCGTTCGAAATTATAAAAACAGATAGCATTGCTGGTCAGCTTAGTTTTGACATTCATCCTAACAAAAAAATAATAAGTTATAACTGGGCAATTAATGATGATTTAAATCTTATTACAGCAGATTTAAATCAAATGGATCTATATTCGAATTTAACTCCCGGTAAGTTTTATGCTCAAGATCCAAGCTGGAGTCACGATGGAAAATCTATTTATTATACCGAACCCAATGCAACTGGAGATTGGCAATTAAAAAAGATTTCCGTAGATGGAGGAAAATCAAATAATTTAGAGGTTAAGAAATGGCTTTGGAAAGAGAATAGACGCTCAATCTCTATAAAAACTAAAAAAAACGGAGTGTCAGTAGCGAGCCGGCTTGCAATTATAAACTCAAGTGGACATCCCATATTGAATCCAAATAGCCCAAATTATTTCGACTCTCAAAATGGTTATTACTATTTTTATTCCGATGGAGAGGTTTTAGTCGATGTTCCAAGTGAAGAAATTTCAATCTTTGCGTCAGGTGGACTTACAACACTTACCTCACATATAAAATTAAGTGCAGAAAATTCTGACGTAACAGTCATAAACCTTGAGGAGATTTGGAATCCTGAACATTACGGATATAAATCTGCAGATTTCCATCTTCATCTAAATTATGACGGCCCATTTAGACGAGTTGTAAAAGATATCGGTCCACTTATGGAAGGTGAGAATCTTGATATCGCAACCCCACAAGCTGCAAATTTACATAGCCGATTAATGGACAAGGAATTCAAAAATATCTCTCAACGGTTACCATCTGGACGATTAATAAAGTTTGCTCAAGAAATTCGTTCACATTTCCATGGGCACATTGGTGCAGTTGGGCCATCGGACTTTTACTATCCTTGGTATTGGGGTCCAGGATATCCAGAATTGAGTGAGGGGAACAAATCAAATGCTGATGTTATTTCTTTCATAAACTCATACCCAGACAGCATTGCAACTTATGTGCATCCAATCGTATTGAACATTGATCCCTTTGAATCTGATAGTGTTTCTAATATACCAATAGAATTTATACCTAATGCCATACTTCATGATAATGTCGGTCTGGAATTGGTCTGTGCCTGGAGCGATGAACTGGGAACAACTAACTTATGGTATGGACTGCTAAATGCCGGTTACCCAGTAGTAGCAATGGCAGGCACTGACATGTTTGTTGATTTTCAAAGAACTCCTGCTATCGGCAGTGCTCGAATATACGCAAAACATCCGTCCGGGAAGTTAGATTGGAGTAATTATGTTAAAGCAATTAAAAAAGGAAATAGCTTCGTAACTAATGGACCCATTATTGAATTAACACTAAATGATGAAGTTGAGCATGGAGATATTATTGAAGATGGTATGCAATCATTTTCACTCAAACTATCCTCAACCATTTCAGTAGAACACGCTGAGATTGTAATAAACGGAATACCAATCAAAAAGTTTGCAGGTGTAAAAGCTGGGGAAACAATAGAATATAAAGGATCAATTACTATACCCAAAGGGGGATGGGTGGCCGCAAGAACCTATGGTGGCGAGACGGTCTGGCCCGCAATGGATAGTTACCCCTTTGCTCATACATCGCCAATATGGATAAATTATAAAGGTAGTACAGAACCATCTTCTGAAAAAGAAGCAAAAGAGAAACTCATTTTTGCGATGCGAACACTCGAAAAAATAGCAGTCGACAGATACAAAGATGACAATATCTCTAATCTTCTGACTCAATTTTCTGAGGCTAAAGCAGCTTTATTAGAGTAGCTAGTTTTTCTGAGCAGTAATCCGAGCTCTCGGATTCAAGGCCACTAAAGCACAAAAGATCATTAAGAATGATGCGCTAAGTACCATTGTGAGATTTAAACTAAAATCTATCGCAAAACCCATTATTCCATCGGCAACTGGAAGAAGACCCATAGACATGAGCATTAAAACGCTCATAACTCTGCCTAAAAGACTTTCGGGCGTTATCCGTTGTAACCATGTTGTAAAATGGACATAAAAATATGTATCAAAACCACCAGCTATAAAAAACAATAACATTGCCCACCAATAGGCCTTGTAAAAAACTATTAACGCAAGTGTAGAGCCACTAAAAACATAAGCCCAAAACATATAAGGAATTAAATTTTTATCATCTGGTCCTTTTAAGTAACCAGCACTGATGGCACCCAGAAATGCACCCATACCATACGCTGCGGTCACCATACCAAAAACGTAAGCACCCTCGACAAAGTTCTGCTTTGCCCAAACGGGAATCCCAACAAAAATCATTGGCATGAAAAAGAAATGAATCACAGCCATGCCAATAAATCCTAATTTGACAGCTGGTATGGAAGATACCCATTTTACTGCTTGCTTAACCTCAGCAATCATGGATATCGATCCATCAGCGTTATCAGACTCATCGAAAGGTCTCACTTTCACAAATAAGAGCGACAAAAACGATAAGGCAAAGGTCATAGCATCTACGTAAAAAGCCCTCGATAAACCGAGTTTATCGTTTTCAAAACTACCGGTAACGCTCCCATCGACGCCTTGCTGGCTTGTTACTGATGATACTTCACCCGCTATTATAACTGCAGCCAGAACAGGTCCCACAGTCATGCCCAAATGCAGTGTCATTTGTATAATTGCATTCCCTGACTGTAATTCCTTTCTGGAGACAAGGCTTGGTAACATTGACGTGCTGGCAGGATAAAAGAACGCATCAGCAACTCCAAACGCAAATGCCATCATGAATACTGTTGGTATTTCAATGCTATCAATGCTTATCATGTACGCTAGTGACAAAACTAAGATCATGCGGATCAAATTCGAAGCCAACATAACAAACTTAGGACTAGTTCTATCCACAAGCGCACCGCCTGCAAGCATTAAAAAAGCTCGAGGAATTCCCTGTACAGCAAACACTAGTCCTGTGAGGGCAGCACTATCAGTCATTTGCAATACGAGCCATGGGAAAGCGATCAGACTTATTTGATCGCCTATAATTGATATAGTTTCTCCAAACCAGAATATGGAGAAATTCTTTTGACGAAATAATTTAAGCATTTTCCCCTCTTGTCTCAAAGAACAAGTCGTCGTTTTGTATTATTTGATTGCTTTTAGCTGATTATAAATCAATTAAGCTGGTCACACTGCTGGAGCAGCATCTGTAAAGCAAGTAAAAGAAGGTTTTTAAATTTAAAAGGTATTGCCGGATACCTGAAGAGGTAACCGGCAACCAAAGGCTTTACTGCAAGTCAAACCTGTCAGCATTCATAACCTTGGACCACGCTGAAATAAAGTCGCCAACAAACTTTTCATCGGAGTCATTTTCGGCGTAGACTTCAACAATCGCCCGAAGTTGAGAGTTTGATCCAAAAACTAGATCGGCTCTGGACGCTGAGCGAACCTTCTCACCGGTCACTCTGTTCATTGCTTCAAAAGAATTTCCAGTCCCATTAGGCTTCCACTTTACTGACATATCTAGAAGAGTCTTAAAATAATCATTGGATAGTGAATTGGCATTTTCGGTAAACAAACCATAACCGTTTGCACTTATACCAAGTGATCGCATACCCCCAACAAGAACGGTCATTTCAGGTGCTGTTAATCCCAAAAGCTGAGCTTTATCCAACATAAATTCCTCTGGAGAGGTATTTAATCCTGTTTCATGATAGTTCCTAAAAGCATCAGATACAGGCTCCAAAACGTCAAAAGATTCAACATCTGTCTGCTCTTGTAATGCGTCACCTCTTCCTGCTGAGAAAGGTACTGACTTACCCGAAGCCATTTCTATTCCAATATTTCCTGCAAGTACGATTACATCTGCTACTGAAGCACCAGTCTCAGATGAAATTGCCTCATATACCTCGAGAATCTTAGTCAACTGTTCTGGCTTATTGATTTCCCAACTTTTCTGAGGCTCCAGACGAATACGAGCTCCGTTAGCACCACCACGCATATCTGAGCCTCGGTAAGTTGATGCACTCGCCCAAGCAGTCTCTACCATTTCTTGAATGGATAGCCCTGCTTCGGCTATCTTCTCTTTCACCTTTTCGATACTATAATCTGAATTTCCAGCCGGAACTGGGTCTTGCCATATTAATTCTTCAGCAGGCACTTCGGGACCCAGATATCTTGTTTTAGGCCCCATGTCTCTGTGTAATAACTTAAACCACGCCCTAGCGAATGCATCAGCAAATTGATCAGGATTCTCATGAAAACGTCTGGATATTTTTTCATAAGCAGGATCCATTCTTAACGCCATGTCTGCCGTAGTCATCATTGTTGGAACGCGTTCAGCTGAATTTTCAGCATCTGGAGCCATATCCTCTTCTTTTTGATCAATAGCATGCCAAATCCATGCACCAGCGGGACTCTTGGTGAGTTCCCACTCATATCCAAAGAGAAGATCATAATAACCGTTATCCCAAGCAATTGGATTTGCGGTCCATGCGCCCTCTATTCCACTAGTGATTGTGTCACTTCCTGTTCCTTTTCCAAATGAGTTAGTCCAACCGAACCCCATTTCTTCCAACGATGCTCCTTCAGGCTCGACACTCACATTATTCTCAGTGCCTGCACCATGCGCCTTTCCAAATGT
>PALW01000054.1 GCA_002710745.1 Porticoccaceae bacterium | reverse complement strand
TATTGCACCAACAATGCTTGATATAGCAGGGTTAGAGTCACCTGATCATTTTGCTGGAGCAAGTTTTTATGCTTTAGGTAAAGGAGAGCAGATGAGTGATTGGCGAAAAGATCTCATGTATGAGTACTATTGGGAATTTAATTATCCTAGCACTCCTACCACGTTTGCACTGAGAACTGATGACTACAAATTTATAACTTATCATGGGCTCTGGGATACTGAAGAATTATATGCAATCAAGGATGATCCCAAAGAGATGAACAATTTAATTCATGATCCATCTTATCTTGGAGTTGTTGCTGATCTCCGGCAAAAATTATTTGCAAGGTTATCTCAATCTACATCGGGATTCTCAGTTCCATATACCGAGAAATTCAGTCATGGAGCTGTTTTTAGAGAAAAAAATCGATCAAAGGCCGCAGAGTATCCTGAGGAATGGCTGCGAGATGGAACTGAGTCAGATTTAAGGAACTTCATGCAAAGAGATATTCGGCGAGCTGCAAGGTTAAAAAGGGCCGGAAAATTACGCTAATTAAATATCGCCATGTTTAATAAGATAGCTATGGGAGCGATATCATTGAACTTGATATTGCTTTCATCTATATGTCTAGCTGACAACTCAAAACCTCCCAATATACTTTTTATCATGGTTGATGACTTGCGTCCTGAATTGGGTATTTACGATCACCCAGTTGTCAAAACGCCTCATATTGATAAATTTTCTAAAAATGCAACAATTTTTACTAACGCTTACGTTAATGTCCCAGTATGCGGTGCGTCACGAGCAAGTATGATGACAGGTATTAGGCCAAATCAGGTAAGGTTCAGAACCTATCAAGCGAGGGCTGATAAAGACGCTCCAGACGCTGAAACAATCTTCGGGATGCTAAAATCAAATGATTATGTAACACACAGCATTGGTAAGATAATGCATTTTAGTGACGACTCTTCAGATGATTGGAGTGTCCCACCATGGAAACCAAAAGTAGAACATGGAATGGGGCATAGGAACTATTTACTGGATGAAAATATAAGTTTTTTTAAGAAAAATAGAACTGGTCCACCTTTTGAAAAAGCTGAAGTAAACGATAATTCTTACTTTGACGGCAAGACAACAGTAGAGGCTCTGAATCGACTTGGTGTCTTGTCTAAAAAGCAAGATCCGTTCTTTCTCGCGGTAGGATTTGTAAAGCCACATTTGCCCTTTAATGCCCCCCAAAAGTATTGGGATCTTTACGATCATTCGAAGATTCACCTGCCAGACAACGCAGAGCAACCAACAAAAGCTCCACCAAAAGCAAAACATGCATTTGGTGAATTAAGGAAGTTTGATGGAATACCTGAGAATCCTTTGCCTGTGCCTGACGATGTAGCAAGACAGTTAATTCATGGCTACTATGCTTGTGTAAGTTATATAGATGCTCAGATTGGAATGCTTCTTGGNAGGCTAGATAGTTTAAATTTGACTGAGAACACCATTGTTTTTATCTTAGGTGACCATGGTTGGAGTCTCGGCGAGCACGGTTTATGGGCAAAGCATTCTCCTTTTGATCTTGCTACAAGAACCCCTCTTATAGTCAGAACGCCTGATCATTTGAATGGAACATCGAAATCAGGTAAATCTCATGGTCTTGTTGAATTTGTTGATATCTTTCCAACAATTAGTGAGCTGACAAAACTTAAAAAATTAGATCAACTTGATGGAGAAAGTTTTGCGGCACAGCTTAAAAATCCATCTTCACAGGGCAAAAGTGCTGTTTTCCCAAGATGGGCGATTGCTGAGATTATTAAAACTGATCAGTACTCATATACGGAATGGAGAGATAAGCNCGGCGGTGTTTTAGAGCGGATGCTTTACGATCACAACCTAGATCCAGAGGAAACCTATAATGTGTCTGGAGAGCCTGAGTACGCCGAGATAGTGAAATCGCTCCATCAGCGTTTATCTGAGCATGTCTCAGAGTTTGGNATTTAACTTACTTTTTGTTCTGAAGTAAGCTCTTTTCAGCAGAAATAACTGTTTGTTGAATCAAAGTATTGATGGTCATCGGTCCGACTCCTCCTGNCACTGGAGTAAATGCTGAAGCAATATCACTTAAATTACTGGCTTCTATATCTCCATAGCCTCCTGGATGATATCCAGCATCNATAACCACTGCNCCCGATTTAATCCAGTCAGATTTAATAAACTCAGGGCGTCCCACTGCGCCTACTAAAATATCTGCTTGTTTTATAATTTTATCTAAATTAATGGTCTTGGAGTGGCAGATTGTTACAGTCGCATTTGCATTTAAAAGCATTGCCGACATAGGTTTNCCNAGTATTGCACTTCGCCCTACAACTACGGCATATTTTCCTGCTGGGTCAATTTGATAATTCTCCAGCATTCGCATAATTCCTTGTGGTGTAGCAGAACCGTATGCGTCTAGTTGCATTACCATTCTTCCAAAACCATGACAAGTCACTCCATCTACATCCTTTTCAATCGCGATATGATCAAAACATCTNCGCTCGTCTATTTGAGATGGCACAGGATGTTGAAGAAGAATGCCGTGACAATCCTNATTGATATTTAACTCATCAATTTTGGTCAGTAGTTCTCGTGTTGAGGTGGTCGAAGGCATCTCAATTGCAATTGATTCCATTCCAATTCGTTTGCATGCGTTCTGTTTCATTTTGACNTAAGTTGCTGATGCAGGGTCGTCTCCAACAAGAATNGTAGCTAGAATTGGCGCTCTTTCATTATTGATACTTTTGATTTTCTTCACTCTTTCTGTTAAGTCACTTTCTGACTTTTTAGACAGGGNTTTACCATCAAGAACTATTGCAGACATTTTNTTTCCTTATAAATTTGAGCGCGTGTGTGAGTGGTCGTTATTTTAATCGAGGATAATTTCAAGTAAACAATTAATCTTNNCTTTTATATGATTTTATCTAAAGCNAGTATTAATTTTTNAATNTCNTCAGAACTTGTGTAATGNACGAANGAAATTCGAGCGACGCCNNTATNTGGCTCAATNCCNANAGCNTTCATTAGTCNATATGCNTANCAATTNCCATTNGCAATTCCNATTTTCTTNTTAGCAAGCTNCTTAGATATNTGNTCNGGNGNNATCTTTGACGANATNAACGACACNGTAGGNGCNCGCATTGNTGTTNTATTTTTACCAATAAGTNTAATTGATGTGNTNTGAGAGAGAAAATCTAACAAAGGTTCTAAATTTATTTTCTCCGCATCTTGAAACAATTTNCTTATATCNTNNGTCTTAACTGTTTTACTNNNTTGTNCGAAGTGATGNGCATGGACTAAATCAAAATANTCTATGACACCATTTATTGCTGCNATCTGAGCATGATCAGGGCCAGATGGCGTNAATCGACTGGTTGGAANTNTAGNATTAAAAAAGTGACCTTGNGAGGGNAGCTTNTCATTTAGCNCTTGCTTTATGTACATNATTCCNAGATGTGGNCCATAAACTTTNTACATNGAGAAGAANTATATATCNGCATCAATATCACCAATATTTGGNAAACCATGACCTGCNTANGAGACNCCATCAACTATNGCAAGTGCNCCGGCTGAATGGATTNTNTTAATCCATTCCTTNACAGGATTTATACTNCCAACAATATTNGANCAATGCGTAAAAGCNACAAATTTTGTTNTNTCNGTCANAACTGCATCTAANNNCTCNATCTCNAGNTCNGCANTNTCCTTATTNACCTCCCAGGTTTTTACTNTGATTCCAGCAGTTTCNAGACGAGTCCATACTCCNATNTTAGNNTCGTGNTCTTGATTTGTNACAACTATTTCATCACCNGACGATAGATATTCNCGAAAAGCATTATATATTACATAACTATTTTGCGANGTAGATGTACTAAAGTGAACCTCATCTGGAGNCACGTTTAGCCANTCAGATAATCGNACTCGAGCAGANCTCATTAAATCTCCAGCTTCTNANGATGGNGCAAANCCATAGTANGGNTGAACCTTTGTTGTCCGATAAAATTTTGTNANAGCGTNNACACATTGTTTNCAGGGAAANGANCCTCCNGCATTTTCAAAGTGCGCAAAANCATTTAATGAGGGTTCTGAGAAAGCNGGAAATTGATCTCTGACAAAATNTAAATCTAATGAGGGAGNCATTTTNAACTCCTGAANTTANGATCNNTATCTTATCAAAAATGATTNCNTNTAAAAAANTNNAAGTNGNNNNTAAATGAATGGGGTGGACGACGGGGATTGAACCCGCGACCACCGGAATCACAATCCGGGGCTCTACCAACTGAGCTACGTCCACCATTTCAAAGCAAATCTCGATATGGCGCGCCCGGCAGGATTCGAACCTGCGACCCTCTGCTTAGAAGGCAGATGCTCTATCCAACTGAGCTACGGGCGCAACTGANTGAAACCTAAAATTGGTCGGGGATGAGGGATTTGAACCCCCGACATCCTGCTCCCAAAGCAGGCGCGCTACCAGACTGCGCTAATCCCCGAATTATCAACTCAAACGCTCATATATGAGACCGCGAATCATACTGGGCGAGGAGATTAACGTCAATGAATAACAAGACATACCTTTGATCTGTCAATCACTTGGATATCATTAAAACTGATTCATTGTATTTTCTTTTCCTGAAGCTTTTAAAGCAGCAGATCCTGAGAAATATTCTTTATGNTCATCACCAATATCTGATCCTGCCATATTTTGATGTTTCACGCAGGCAATGCCTTGTCTTATCTCATTTCTCTGTACCTGACCCACATATCCGAGCATGCCTTGATCACCAAAATACAGCTTTGCGAGATTATCAGTTGACAATGCAGCGGTATGGTATGTTGGCAAAGTAATGAGATGATGAAAGATTCCAGCTTCTCTCGATGCATCTGATTGAAATGTTCTTATCCGCTCATCGGCCTCTATTGCAAGTTCAGATTTATCGAACTTTGCATCCATTAGATCCTCNCGCTCATAGTTTGAAAGATCNNTCCCTTNAGAATCCCATGCGTCGAAAACTTGTTGTCTGAAGTTGAGGGTCCAGTTAAAGGACGGGCTATTGTTATAAACAACCTTTGCATCTGGGACTACTTCCCTAATCCTCTTCACCATCGATCCTATTTGATTAATATGAGGTTTCTCTGTTTCAATCCATATTAAATCTGCTCCATTTTGAAGACTAGTTATGCAGTCAAGAACGCATCTGTCTTCTCCCGATCCTTTCTTAAATTGAAATAGATTACTCGGTAATCTCTTAGGTTTCACAAGACGTCCATTTTGATAGATAACGACATCATTGCTCTGGATCGTTGACAAGTCGACCTCATCACAATCGAGATATGAATTATATAGATCACCTAAATCANCAGGCTCATTGCTAACAGCAAGCTGTTTTGTTAACCCCGCTCCAAGGGAGTCCGTTCTTGCAACAATGATACCTTCCTCTACGCCAAGTTCTAAAAATGCATATCTTATGGCGTTTATTTTTGCTAGAAAATCAGCATGAGGTACAGTTACTTTTCCATCTTGGTGACCGCATTGCTTTTCGTCGGAAACTTGATTTTCAATCTGAATACAACACGCTCCAGCCTCTATCATTCTTTTTGCTAGTAAATATGTGGCTTCTGCNTTTCCAAACCCAGCATCAATGTCTGCGATTATTGGAACAACATGAGTTTTAAAGTTTTCNATTTCCTTTTGAATCAGAGNTCTATCGTTATCATTGGCATGATCTAATTTTGNNAATAANTCTCCAAGCTCTCTTGCGTCTGCTTGTCTTAAAAANGTATANAGCTCTTCTATCAGGGCTGGAACTGATGTCTTTTCATGCATCGATTGATCAGGTAAAGGGCCGAACTCTGATCTCATAGCTGCTATCATCCAACCCGAGAGGTATAAGTACTTTCTAGATGTATCGCCAAAATGTTTTTTTACTGAAATCATTTTCTGTTGGCCAATGAACCCATGCCAGCAACCAAGGGATTGTGTAAAAAGTGATGGGTCATCATCGTAAGCGCTCATGTCTCTTCTCATAATCTCAGAGGTGTACTTGGCGATTTCGATACCAGTTTGGAATCTGTTTTGTAATCTTAATCTTCGAACTGACTCTGGATTGATGCAGGTCCACGATGAACCATGTTTGTTAATATTATTTTGAATCGAATTTAATTCATCTTTCCCCATTTTCTATCCTCTCATATTTTGCAAAGCCGCGAAGTTTATGTATGATCTAGTCATAATTCTAGATTATAATTTATATCTCGGGTATTTATTATATGAATATTGCTAATGTCGATTTAAACCTACTTGTGTATCTTGATGTACTTCTTCGAGAGAAAAACGTCACTCGTGCTGCAGAGGAACTCGGTATTAGTCAACCTGCAATGTCTAACGGCCTTAAACGAATCAGAGAACTTTTTTCAGACCCAATTTTAGTTAGAACTAGNGATGGCATGACTCCAACAGAGAGAGCGAAAGAATTACAGCCGCTCATTAGATCTGTGATAAATGCCTCCGAGCAGGCGATATTACCGAAGTCAAGCTTTGATCCGAAGAGTTCAAATAGGATATTTCGCATTATGGCAAGCGATTATGGTGAAACTACACTGATACCGGTTTTATTGACTGAGCTTTCNAAAAAAGCACCATCNATAAGGTTAGACATAATGACACCCAGTGATGTTAGCTTTCCAGATGTTGAAAGAGGTAAAGTTGATCTTGTTATAAACCGATTTGATAATCTACCGCTATCATTTCATCAATCTTTGCTTTGGAATGATGGTTTTTCGTGTGTTGTAAATTCAAAAAATCCTATTCGGAAACTATGGAACCTTGACACTTATCTAAANGCTAAACATGTATGGGTTAGTAAAACAGGAATGGGTGTCGGAGTTGGTGTTAGTCCTGATACTTTTCAAAAACTTGGGTGGGTGGATGATGCCCTTGAAAAAATTGGGAAGAAAAGAAATATCTCGGTTTTCACTCGACATTATCAAGCTGCTTTAATATTGGGCGGNCAAGAAAATTTAGTTGTTACGCTTCCCTCAAAAGCGGCACTGCAGGTNCAGANTGATAAAAANTTTTCTGTATTAGTGCCTCCTTTTAACATCCCCAAAATGCAGTTAAAAATGCTTTGGAGTCCACTTCTTCAAAACGATCCGGGTCATAAGTGGATGCGACAATTAATCAAAAGTATTTCCGATGATAATGTTGAATAAATTTATTACTGACGGAGTTTAACTAAATGAATNGTAGAGTTGAAATTGCTAATCTAAAAGTGAATGCCACATTATTTGAGTTTATAAATAAAGAAGTCTTACCGCCGCTTAAATTTAATAACTTAGAATTTTGGAGAGGTTTCAGTGATCTTATTTACAAGCTAACTCCAAAAAATAAAGATTTACTAGCTGAGCGTGATCGGATTCAGGTTTTGCTGGATGATTGCCATAAAAATAATAAAGTAACTGGTAATATTGTTGAATATAGAGCTTTTTTGGAGGAAATAGGATATTTGAAGGCTGTCGGGCCAGATTTTACAATAAGTTCTGAAAATGTTGACGATGAAGTCAGTATGACNNCTGGTCCNCAATTAGTGGTTCCTATTATGAATGCCCGGTTTGCGATAAATGCTGTGAACGCGCGATGGGGCAGCCTTTATGATGCACTTTATGGTAATGATGTAATCCCAGAATCGCCTGGCCTGGAAAAAGGCCCTGGTTATAATGCAAAGCGTGGTGACTGCGTTATTAACTATGGGAGAGATTTTTTAGATAAAACTATCCCAATTGACGGAATTTCTCATAAAAAGGTCTTTCGATATGAAATTTCATTGTCTGAGGGCTTATTGTGTATCGATAAAAATAATAACTCTTTTAAACTAAAGCAGCCGAGAAAGCTTTTAGGTTATCTTGGAGANAAAGATAATCCAACTTCAATATTGTTAGAAAACAATAATTTAAAGATAGAAATTAAAGTAGATTTTAGTTCAAATGTTGGTAGCGCAGATTCAGCGGGGGTGGAAGATATAATGCTTGAATCAGCTATAACAACAATTCTTGACTGTGAGGATTCAGTTTCTGCAGTGGATGCAGAAGATAAATTAATATCTTATAAAAATTGGTTTGGTTTAATTAATGGATCTTTGACATCTGAAATCATTCGTAATGATTCATCCTTTACAAGGAAACTAGCATCAGATAGAGAATTCAGGACTTTGGATGGATCAGTGTTGGTCGTTCCCTCGCGAAGTTTAATGTTTATTCGTAACGTAGGTCATTTGATGACTAACGAGTCAATTCTGCTATCTGATGACTNTGAAATCCATGAGGGAATAATGGATGCGGTAATAACTTCATTAATATCACTTCATGATCTAAAAGTTTACCAGCGTAACTCAAAGTCAGGCAGCATTTATATTGTAAAACCAAAAATGCACGGGCCTGAAGAAGTCAAATTTGCAGATGAATTATTCAATGAATGTGAGAGTTTATTAGGCNTAAAGGTNGGCACGATAAANGTAGGTTTGATGGATGAAGAAAAGCGAACCTCTGTAAATTTATATGAATGCGTAAGGGCGGTACAAAATCGCATCGTTTTCATTAACACCGGTTTTTTAGATAGAACTGGAGATGAAATTCATACCAATATGCTTAAGGGACCAGTGCCTCCAAAGGATCAAATTAAGAAAATGCTTTGGCTTCAAGCCTATGAAAACAATAATGTTAATGTAGGATTGAAGACCGGATTCCATAAAAAAGCACAGATAGGGAAGGGGATGTGGGCCAAACCTGATCTAATGGCCGATATGATGCGTGAGAAGATTAACCATCTTAAGTCTGGAGCCTCATGCGCTTGGGTTCCCTCACCGACAGCAGCTTCTTTGCATGCGCTTCACTACCATGAAGTTTCTGTTTGCGATCAACAAAAAAAGTTAATGAAGAAAGATGAAAATTGCATAGATGATATGTTAATACTTCCTTTGTTTGATCCGAAAACACTTACAAAAATAGAGATACAACGCGAAGTTGATAATAATATTCAGGGGATACTGGGTTATGTTGTAAAGTGGGTAGATCAAGGGATTGGCTGTTCTAAGGTTCCTGATATCAATAATATTGGACTTATGGAGGACAGAGCAACTCTAAGAATATCAAGCCAAATTCTTACTAATTGGATCGCGCATGGTGTTTGCTCAGAAAAATTAATTCGGGAATCTATGGAGAGAATGGCGAGGATTGTAGATGAGCAAAATGCGGGAGATCCCAACTATCGATTGCTAAGTAATGATTTTTCGACAAACAGTGCTTTTAGAGCCGCAGCGTCCCTTATATTTGATGGCATTAATCAGCCTAATGGATACACAGAACCTCTACTCCATTCATTTAGACAAGAAGTTAAAGCAAAGGGAACACCAGAATGAAGTCTGTGCCAGATTTTTGTGATGAATATTGGGACAAGATTCAGATCCTTCAGTTTAGTTTTAAAAATTTTGGAGCAGTACATGCATTTTGCGGCGAAATTGTAACTGTTGAATGTCCAGAAGATAATTCGTTTGTAAGGCAACTGCTTAAGGTCGATGGCACCAGGAAAGTTCTGGTTGTTGACGGCGGTGCAAGCAATTCTTGTGCATATCTTGGAGATAATTTAGGGGTACTGGCTTGTGATAATAATTGGGAAGGAATTCTGATTAATGGAATGGTTAGAGATGTTGATGAGCTGGCGAATATACAAATTGGCATCAAGGCGCTAGGGGTGCATCCAAAAAAATCTGAAAAAAGAGGTTTGGGGGAATTTGGTCATGATATTGAGTTTGGAGGAGTGAAATTTCAATCTGGAGCATTTGTGTATTGTGATAATAACGGTGTCATTGTCTCAAGTTCCCAGCTTTCGTAATTCAAAAAAGTTCTTTAGTCATTAACACATGTTTAATTCCGGCATCAAGAAATATGTCGCCGACTTCAGTAAATCCAAACCTTTTATAAAATCCAACTGCAGTTATCTGAGAGTGTAACCAGACTTTCGGAAATTTTTTCTCTCTAGCATAAGTCAAGGCAGATTCAAAAATTTTTTTTCCAACTCCATTTTTTCTGTAATGTTTTAGAACAGCCATTCGACCAAAATGACCGTCTTTTTGCATCCTTGCTGTTCCGATTGGAATATTAGAATCATCAAATGCAAGCCAGTGGATTGACGAGTTATCCAATCCATCAAAATCGATTTCTTCAGGAACTTTCTGTTCATTGACGAATACAGTCGTTCGAATATGTTTGATGGTCTTTATATCTTGGAGCCAGTTGGCATATCTGATGTATAT
This sequence comes from Porticoccaceae bacterium, assembly GCA_002710745.1. Classification (GTDB taxonomy): domain Bacteria; phylum Pseudomonadota; class Gammaproteobacteria; order Pseudomonadales; family Porticoccaceae; genus AAA300-D14. The sequence goes on along the minus strand of PALW01000054.1, from coordinate 12,481 downwards.
CATTAAAGGGGCTTTCCGAAGACTAGACTCTATAGATTTGTAATATCGGACGCTTTTTTTCCAGCATTTCCAAGATATGAATGCGGTTTAAGTTTTTTTAAGTTATGTTTTTCATGCGAGGGTATATCGAGATTTTCAATAAATTTAGTCATCGAGTTCTCGGTCACTTTGGTCCCTCGAGTTAAATCTTTGAGTTTTTCATATGGATTCTCGATTTTATATTTCCGCATGACAGTTTGTATAGCCTCTGCGAGTACTTCATAACTGCTATTCAAGTCATCTTCTAACTTAGTGTCGTCAATTTCTAGTTTGCTAAGACCCTTAGCTAGCGATTGATATCCGATTGAAGAGTAGGCCAGTGCAGCGCCCATATTTCTCAATACGGTCGAGTCAGTTAGATCTCGTTGCCATCTGGAAATTGGTAATTTGGTTGCAAAATGTATTAGTAAGCTATTTGAAACCCCAAAATTCCCCTCTGCATTTTCAAAATCAATCGGATTCACTTTATGTGGCATAGTCGATGAACCAATCTCTCCCTTTACCATTCTTTGCTTGAAATAACCGATAGAGATATAGCCCCAAATGTCTCTACATAAATCGATTAGAATCGTATTTAGCAGAGACAAGGCATTAAAATACTCAGCCATATAATCGTGTGGCTCGATTTGAGTCGTGTAAGGATTAGCATTTAGTCCAAGTTGGGAAATAAACTTGTGACAGTGATCAGGCCAATCAACATCAGGATATGAGATAAGGTGAGCATTATAATTACCAACAGCACCATTTATTTTGCCTAAAATTTTTATGGACCCGAGTCGATCGTATTGTTGTGATAATCTAAAAGCAAAATTTGCTATTTCTTTGCCAAGAGTAGTGGGAGTNGCGGCTTGCCCATGGGTTCTTGAGAGCATNGGNATATTTGCATATTGACTACTAATTGATTTTAGAGCCGAAATTATTGCTTTAATTTCAGCTTGTAAAATGCTCTCTCTAGCCTCTTGAAGCATCAAGCCATGAGCGAGATTATTAATGTCTTCTGACGTACAGCAAAAGTGGATAAATGGAATTAGCTTAGATAGCTCAGTGTCATTTTTAAATGCCTTGTGAAGGAAGTATTCAACTGCTTTAACATCATGATTAGTAGTTCCCTCAATGCTCTTTATCTCATCGGCATCCTCTAGAGAGAACGAATCTATAATTTTCTCTAAAGCTAAATTTGCTTTGGTTGATAGAGCTTCAGCTTCCTTTATCGAAGAATTTCCACATAGGCTTTTTAACCATTCGATTTCAATTAAAACCCTATACCTAATGAGTCCATATTCACTGAAAATATTCTTGTATAGCTGAGTTTTCTTGCTGTATCTCCCATCAATTGGAGAGATAGCGGACAGTTTTGAAAACGACTTATCACTCATATCAATAGCGCGCTGTTATAAACCCATATTATATCGTATAAGAAAAGAAAATTCAGACTATCAAGATTTAATTTGTGTTTAATTAATTATTTTGCGACTCTGTCGATGACACCGCCGCCAAGGCATTCATCACCACTATAAAAAACAACTGACTGGCCGGGTGCAGCCGCTCTTTGCNGGGCTTCAAATAATACTTCATACTCATTATCTACTTTTTGAATGGTGCATTTTTGATCATTTTGCCGATAACGAATTTTTGCATGACATTCAAGCTCATCAATAGACTTTACACTCTCATTTATCCAATTAATGTCTGTGGCAAAAAGTAGTCTTGTATATAACTTGGGGTTGTTGTTTCCTTGTCCGATAATCAGTTCGTTTGTATGGAGGTTTTTATCCAGGACATACCATGGTGATTCATCAGTATCTTTAATACCTCCAATTTTTATACCTTGCCTTTGTCCGATAGTAAAAAACATAAGCCCCTGATGTACTCCTAAAATCTTGCCGTATTCATCAGTTATATTACCTGGCTTTTTGCTTTTATATTGACCTAGAAAATCTGAAAAACGCCGCTCTCCAATGAAGCAGATCCCTGTGCTATCTTTTTTGTTAAACGTTTTGAGATCATTTTCTTCAGCAATTTCCCTAACCTCTGATTTCATTAATTTTCCAAGAGGAAACAAAACATTTTNAAATGCTTTACTAGGTACGGCATTCAAGAAGTAAGATTGATCTTTATTTTCATCGAGTCCCTTATATAATTTTGGCATTCCTCGTTCGTTAGACAATTGTGCGTAATGTCCAGTGGCTATAAATTCGGCTCCTAATGAATNAGCATAATCTCTAAAGACTTTGAATTTTATTTCTCTGTTGCAAAGAATATCAGGATTTGGTGTNCGACCAAGATCAAAATCAGATAGAAATTCCTCGAACACATTATCCCAATATTCGGGGGCAAAATTTGCTGTATTTAGCTTGATTCCAATTTTGTCACATACATTTTGTGCATCTTTCAGATCCTCTTTTGCTGTNCAGTAATCNGTGTCATCGTCTTCATCCCAGTTTTTCATGAACAGTCCCTCGACAGCGTAACCTTGATTTTTGAGAATTAGAGCTGCTACTGATGAGTCNACTCCGCCGGACATGCCGACTATGACTTTTCGTTTNTTTTTCATTATTCATTCATCTGTAAACATTGTTAATGGATGCTTAGGCTTCATTTTGTAGTCATTGAATGATTTTCTCGTCATCGCGCTTCTTGGAATATTTTTCGGATCATTAATTTCTGAGAGGGCNAGCCATTGCACTTTTTTTATATCAGGATCAATTTCAAAGTTTGGTATCGTATTGATGAATTTTCCGACAAACACTAGCCTATAATAAGCAACTTTAGATGTCTCAGAAATACTTTTATAGAAACCAAGAAAGCTATCAATTTNGACAGCAACTCCTGTTTCNTCGAGGGTCTCTCTCACGGCAGCATCAATAACATTTTCACCAGGTTCTACATGTCCTGCAGGTTGATTAAATACTAACTTATTAGAGGGTTCTTCCCAAACACACAAGAATTTNCCTCCACGCTCTACAATTGTTGCTACCGTTAGATGGTTCTTAAGATGCATTTTTAATTTCTCTTTTCGTTATAATTTCCCATCTTGACTCGCCAGGCTGTAGGGTCGAAAGCGAGACGTNACCAATTCTATGTCTAATTAATCTTAATGTCGGGAAACCCAAATTTGCAGTCATTCTCCTCACTTGTCTATTTCTACCTTCGCTAATGATAATCTCAATCCAAGACGTTGGAATATTTTTTCGAGTTCGAATTGGTGGATTTCTTCGCCAAATACCCGGGTCTTTAATTCTGCGACATGCCACAGCCGATGCAAAACCATCATTTAAATTGACACCACTTATTAATTTTCCACAATTTTCATCAGTTATGTCTCCTTCTACTTGAACCCAATAATATTTATTAATTTTATTTTCAGGACAACTGAACGCCGACTGAATATGCCCGTCACAGGTTAAAAGTAACAAACCTTCACTATCGTAATCTAACCGTCCAGCGGGATAAAAATGTTTTTCTTGAACATATTCACTGAGTACAGGACGGTTATCCTTGTCTGTGAACTGACTTAAGACCCGAAAGGGCTTGTTTAGCGCTATTAAATTGAATCTTCGCATATATTTTCTATCATAAATTTGTGTTTAATGTGATAAAATAGAGCTCTTTGATTGATCAGCGTCTCTCAAAACCTCTATCTCAATATTTTCAAATCGGAGCAATCTATGAGCTATAAGCATGTAAAAATTCCAGAAGNTGGATCAAAAATAACTGTAAACCAAGATTTATCGCTGAATGTCCCGAATGATCCTATCATACCCTTTATTGAAGGTGATGGAATTGGCGTTGATATATCACCAGTAATGATAAAAGTAATCGATGCAGCTGTTGAGAAAGCATATTCTCAAGATAAGAAAATATCCTGGATGGAGGTATATTGCGGTGAGAAAGCGGCCGAATTATATGAGGGCGATTGGTTTCCATCAGAAACGCTCGATGCGGTAAAAGAATTTGCTGTTTCTATTAAAGGGCCTCTCACAACGCCAGTCGGCGGAGGTTTTCGCTCGTTGAATGTTGCACTCAGGCAAGAGCTAGATTTATTTGTATGCCAACGACCAGTTAGATGGTTTTCCGGGGTTCCGTCTCCTGTGAANGAGCCACATAAAGTGGATATGTGTATTTTTAGAGAGAATTCAGAAGATATCTATGCTGGGATTGAATGGAAAGCTGGCACAGAGGGCGCAAATCAAGTAATTAAATTTCTTCAGGATGAGATGAGTGTTAAAAAAATAAGATTCGATTCCAATTGTGGGATTGGTATAAAACCAGTGTCTGAGCAAGGCACTAAGCGTTTGGTGGCTAAAGCCATCCAATATGCAGTTGATCAAGACAAATCATCTGTTACGTTGGTTCACAAAGGTAATATTATGAAATTTACTGAGGGAGCCTTTTGTGATTGGGGTTATGAAGTTGCTAGGGAAACATTTGGCGCACAACCGTTAGATGGAGGCCCTTGGCATGTCTTTAAAAATCCGAATACCAACAAAGAGATAGTCATTAAGGATGTAATTGCAGATGCAATGTTACAACAAATTATTCTTAGGCCATCTGAGTATGATGTCATTGCCACTCTTAATCTTAATGGTGACTATATATCTGATGCTTTAGCGGCTCAAGTTGGCGGCATTGGTATCGCGCCTGGAGCCAACCTCTCTGATGAGGTGGCTATTTTTGAAGCAACGCACGGGACAGCGCCAAAATACGCTGGGCAAGATAAAGTTAATCCTGGATCACTCATTCTATCTGCAGAAATGATGTTACGACATTTGGGATGGAATGATGCAGCAGATCTCGTAGTTAAGGGTATAGAAGGAGCAATTGCAGAGAAGAAGGTGACTTATGATTTCGATCGCCTTATGGATAATGCGACGCTAATGTCCTGCTCCCAGTTTGGTGACGCTATTATCGAAAACATGTAGTTAATCGGTAATATGATAACTGTCTGTAAGTTTTATAAGAGATTATGTCTCAAATTAGGGTAGCAGATAAAAGTAGTTCGCACTCCAGATGAGAGATTCATCGACCTTGTTGACTTTCCTTTCTTGCCAAATTATCTAGAAATTAATGATGGCGATGGCGGAAGCCTCAGAATGCATTATCTTGATGAAGGCCCCACCGATGGTGAGCTAGTACTTTGTATGCATGGGCAACTAAACTGGAGTTATTCATACAGAAAAATGATAGAACCACTCACGACGGCAGGGTTCCGTGTAGCTGACACTTCTCTTTGGCTAAAAGGCCATAAATGAGTTTCTTCGCCAAAATAAGGCCGATTACTCCAAATAAAGCTGCACCTATAGCTTGACCAATTAAGACGCCAGTCGCGCCATAAATCGATCCTCCAATTATCACAAATGGTATCGTTCCAATTGTCGCTTTACCGATATTGAGAGCGCTTGATAATTTTGGGGAGCCAAGGTTGTTCAACGCAGCGTTAGATAAAAAGAGCATTCCATTAAATACGAAAGTGATTGCCAAGTATTTGCAAAAAATATTTATAATATCAGCGGCTTGGCCATATAACTTAAATGAAGTTATTAGTAGAGGAGCACATAGGAATAGGATAAAAGACATGATGACACAAAATAATAAATTCACCAATTGCGCATCAAGCATTGCCCGTTTAATTCTTTGATATTGATTTGCTCCATAATTTTGTCCAAGTATTGGCCCAACAGCGCCTGAAAGTGAAAAAATAAAGGCAAAACACATGGGAATGATCTTTGAGATTACAGCATATCCAGCTACGTAGTTGCTCCCATAGATGGCGATAGAGTAAAGAACAAATGCATTTCCGAGTGGTGTGGCGCAATTAGTAAGAATTGCTGGAACGGATATATTTAATATTGCTGGCGCATTTTTCTTTATGATTATTAATTCAGGTTTAATAAGTAATTTGTGTTTTATATGTATTCTAGTTATNGCAACGATTAAGATCATGAATCTCGCACAGACGGAGGCTGCNGCGGCGCCTTCAACTCCGAGCTCTAGGAAAAAAATAAGAATCGGATCGAGAGTGAGATGAGTGAATGCGCCTGACAATGTCGAAAGCATAGCACCTTTCGCATCCCCGAGTGCACGGAGCACAGCAATTGAGCTCAAAGCAAGCGATAAAATAACTGCTGAGGGCATTAAGATAATTAAGTAATCTACAGCTACAACTGCCACATCATCACTCGCACCTAACAAGTAGACAATTTCCTTCATATAAACCATCGTTAATATGGTTATAAATAAAGTTAGACCTGCAGAAATAAGCGTACAATTTACAGCATANTGCCGTGCTTTTTGGATATTTTTCTCACCAATTGACTTTGATACTAAAGCACCAGCAGACACTGATGCGCCGATTGAAATTGAAGTTAATAAAAATATAAGNGAGCCTGCGATACCAACTCCAGAAACATTATCGATATTTCCGAGAAGACCTATAAAAAACAAATCCAGTAAATCGACAAAAAATACTGCCATCAATCCAATTGAACTGGTGGTTGCCATCTTCAAAATATGTGTTGATAACTTGCCTGTGACAAATCTAGCTTCATTCATAGTATTTACGGGAAAATTAATAATGAAATAGCGTGTAGTTAATTCTAAAAAACTCAATCTATAAGAACTAAAATGATATTATCACATCACTATGACTAAATTACTCAAATTAGATAGATTAATCTTCCTTCTTCTGTTGTTTCATTTATCGCCAGGTCTGCTTGCAGAGATGAAAAGAGTAGATATGAAGTTTGATAATGAAGACAGGCATTACTTAATTTATTCACCTCAGGATAGCTCAGCAGACTCCCCGATTGATCTGGTTNTTGGCTTTCATGGATATGGTGGGACGGCCTCAGGCTTGGAATTAGAGGTGACCGGAGGATTTAACCAATTCGCGGATAAGTACAACTTCATTGCGGTTTATCCCCAATCTCTTTATCTCTTTGAAGAAGGCGAATATTACTCGACTTTCAATGATTTGACAGGATCTAGATCGGGTAGTCAATTATTGGAAATATGCACTTTAGAAGCGTACAAGTATCCAAAATTTTCAAACTGTAGGGATCCAAGTCGATGTTCGTATCAACCCTGCACAGATGATATTGGATTCGTGAGACAGTTAATCACCGACATTAAAAAAGAATACAAAATACAAAATATCTATGTTTTTGGAAATAGCACTGGCGGTCTTTTTGCTCAAAGATTCGGATGCTCGCATCCAGATTTAGTGACGGGAATATTGAATGTCTCGGCTACTCAGGCTTTCGGATACGGCTGCCTTCCAAATTCCCCGGTCAGTCTTACAATATACAGCTCGGAAAAAGACACTGCTGTGCCACCGATAAATGTTGAAGCTTCTGACGGTTATTTATATGAGCCAATGAGTAGGGTAATTCAAAATTTTGTGGACAATTTCAAATGCAAAAAATTGTACAATGAGACTGTGAAAAATAATGAAACATTCGTGACAAGGAAGTATACCGAATGTGCGGATGATATTGTAATTACCTCGATTCTCAATTTGGAGGGTTATCATGTCTGGCCTGAAACTGGATTTGATGACTTAACAAAAAAAAGCAAATGGGTTCCCTATGGCTATTGTGCGACATATTTGCAACCTGAATTAAAAAATGAGAAATGTAGAGAAAATTTGAATATAGATCCCTGGGGCGCTGATTTTTTAGTCAAACATCTACTCAGTATTTATGAATAATGAAAGGGCTTTATATTNATGTTATTACGAGATAGTGCGCAGAAGCTAGAAATTAGCATTAATAATCTTTGCATTTTTTTAATTTGTGCATTTACTACTTTGTCCCCAATGAGTCTTCACTCATCCGATCAAGATAAAGTGCAATTTGTTAGTGGCTCGTCGGTTGAAAGGACAAAAATTCAAATTGGCAAACTTCCAAAAGATGACATTTGGTGGAATATATATGGAGAGGATCAAGCATGGAATTTTAAAAATGTGTTNCGCTTTCATCCTACTGTATTGATTCATCGTGATGGACCGGTGTCTGAGTTGGTAAACCGAAAGATGCCAGCAATACCTTTGACAAAAGTTGAAACTCCAATGGGCAAAATGAGTTTAGAACAATTTCTAGACGATGATCAGTCACTAACGATGAGCTTGGTGATCTTACATGATGGAGACATTGTCTATGAATATTATAAAAATCAGGANCCATATGAGAAAGCTATATATTGGTCAGTAACAAAGATTATCGTTTCTACTTTGATTGGNATNCTTGAAGATANAAATTTGCTGAATCTNAAAACACCAGTTGGTTTTTACATCGANGAATTNAAAGATTCTCCATATGCAAATGTTTCAATTGAGAATCTAATGAACATGGCTGATGGGCTTGATTGNGGAGANGACTACTTTGATAAAAACTCCTGCTATTACAGNTACTCGGTTGCTATTGGAGATGGATATTGGACNGATTCTTCGCCTACTNATCCTTATGANTTTGTTTCAAAATTAAANGTCGAGAGAATNGCTGAGCAAGGANAGAGCTACCNNTATTCNGGNGTAAATACATTTATTTTAGGATGGCTTATAGAGCNAATACTTGANATGCCGCTTCAGGATGCNATTACAAAGGAAATATGGATGAAAATTGGTGCTGAGTCTGATGGTTTGATGCTTGCTCCAAGGTTTGGTGTGCCAATTATGCACGGTGGCTTGATTGCTCGACCTAGGGATGCAGCAAGAGTTGGCCTTTTATTTACGCCGAGTTATAAAAAGGTAAATGAAAAAAGAGTGATTTCCGATGGATTTATTTCAAATATAAAAAACTCTAAATTACATCTAATACAGACAGGAGCGCCATATATTCAAGTAAGTGAAAAACAGGCTCACTCTGCTTATCATTGGGATAGTATTTTTGCCAATGGTGATTTTTTTAAAGGCGGATGGGCAGGCCAGGGCTTTCTTGTCAACCCAGATAAGGATATTGTTGCAGTGTACACCGGTTATGCGAAGGATCCGATTGAATCTCAACCGAACTTTCTTCCAATATTAAGGGAGATGCTTAATAAAGTGTTTCCAGATTCATGAGATTCTGTTGAAGAGATTGTAGTTTTGGTTGATATATTTAAAAGAAAAAAGCTAGGCTTGGCTCTAAGCGGCGGCGGCGCGAAGGGTATTGCCCATATTGGAGTTCTTCAAGCTTTAAAGGATCAAAATCTAAAAATTAGTTATATTTCTGGTACCTCAGTTGGAGCAATAATTGCGTCTTTGTTCGCGTTCGAAGTAGAGCTTGATGAGATCGGCAGATTTGCAAAAGCACTCAGCATATCGAAAATATCAAAATTTAAGCCTTCAAGATCAGGAATTTTTAATAATGACAATCTTCGCGGTCTTTTAAGGGAACTTTTAGGGTATTCGCAAATAGAAGATGCAATATTACCGCTCTCTATAATTGCGACTAATATTAATTCAGGAGCGAAAGTAGTTTTAGGTTCCGGTGACGTTTGTGATGCGGTTTGTGCATCATCAGCGATACCTGGTATTTTTGCTCCTGTCCAGATTTCTGGGATACCTCTGGTTGATGGAGGATTGGTCCAAAACCTTCCAGTTGATGTGTTGAGGGAGATGGGAGCTAATTTTTGCATAGGAAGTGATTTGAGTAGTAGCTACAGATTTTCAAAAGTCACAAATATTGTTGATGTCATTCGGAACTCCTTTGGGATCATGGTTTATTACAAAGACTACAGTCAAATTGAAAGCTGTGATTTGCTAATAAGCATGGAACTCGGAGACTTTAGCTTGAACGATAATATTGATAAATTCGAGGAACTAGTAGCAATTGGTTACGAAAGTACCATCCGAACGCTCGAGAACTACAAGGAATCTGAGACCACGCTTTTTGGGACAGTTACAAGGGCAGTAAAAGGTATTTTCGGGTAGAGAGTCTATCCTGAATCTTTTTTCTTTTTAGGAATTGTTGTTATTGGATCATCGGTCTCCAACTTCTTCTCTATCTCTTCCATACTCAAATAATCTAAATCCCAGTGATTGCAGATATCGTTTCGGTACCTGACACGGTTTTTTTCTGTGGATTTAGTTTNTTTNCTGTTGAAATATTCAAGTATTTTCNTACTTATACTCATTTTTAGCCTTTTTTTGATTTGGTTGCATTAACGAGTAAGTAAATAATACAAAAAATTAATCCAATTGTAATGTTTTGTCTTTTTAAGCTTTGCTATGCTAATTAGAAGATTTTATCGTTCAATTCTTAAAAGCTTTGGATTTCTAAAAGAGATACCGGAATAAAGAAAAAATGATAGAAATATGTAAATGTTTGAATTTGCATATCGCTGTGATCATAAAAAAAAGAGTTTTCGTATGTTCTATATGTTGGAGATAATCGCNAGTCAAAAAANTGATGGGTCCGAAGGTGAGCTTGGAACGATCACTGAGNCAGTAATNCGGCCCCAGAAGCCCAACTTGTATCAGGTGGTGCTTTTAAATGATGATTACACTCCAATGGAGTTTGTCGTAGAAATAATAGAAGAATTTTTTTATAAGACACGTGATGTCGCGACACGGATAATGTTAAAGGTGCATACTGAAGGGAAAGGGATATGCGGTGTCTACACACAAGATGTTGCGGAAACAAAAGCTGCNCTGGTAAATCAACATGCACAAGACTCAAAACATCCGTTGATGTGCCAGGTCGAACCTGTAGAAGATAATGAAGAGGATTAAATATGCTTAGTCGAGAACTCGAAGTCACTTTAAATCTCGCATTCAAAAACGCGCGCGAGAAAAAACATGAGTTTATGACCGTAGAGCACTTGTTACTTGCTCTTCTAGATGATGCTTCTGCGAGTAGCGTTCTGGTAGCCTGCGGTGCTGACTTAGTGGCGCTCAAGCAGGATTTGAGTGAATTTATAACTTCCACAGTACCAACAATACCTGACACAAAGCTTCAACAAGATACTCAGCCGACGCATGGATTCCAGAGAGTCCTTCAGAGGGCGGTTTTNCAGGTAAATTCGGCCAATCATAGTGAAGTTGTGGGTGCGAACGTCATTGTAGCTATATTCAGTGAGCAAGAAAGTCAGGCAGTTTATTTTTTAAGATTGCAAGATATTGCAAGGATAGATGTGGTGAATTTTATAGCCCACGGGATTTCCAAGACGAGTGAAAGGGCTGAGGAGAATGATCAGTCATCAACAGAAACATCAAAAAAAGCTTCTAACGCAAANCCCGAACAAAAAACAAGCCTTGANCAATATACTACGAACTTGAACGACAAGGCGAGAAAAGGAGAGATAGATCCNTTAATAGGGCGAGANCATGANATCGAAAGAATCAGTCAGATTCTAATTAGGAGAAGAAAGAACAATCCTCTGTTAGTCGGTGAAGCGGGAGTTGGAAAAACCGCAATTATNGAGGGATTAGCTAAACTAATATATGAGAATAAATCGGCAAGGCCGATAACAGAAAGTGTCGTCTATTCTTTAGATATGGGCGCTCTTGTGGCTGGAACTAAGTATCGCGGCGACTTTGAAAAACGATTAAAGTCACTTATTTCAGAGCTAAAAAAACAGAAGAGTGCAATTCTGTTTATTGATGAGATTCATACAATTATCGGAGCCNGCTCTGCTTCCGGGAGCGTAATGGATGCGGCAAACTTACTGAAACCACTTTTATCATCTGGACAAATTCGCTGCATTGGCTCGACCACATTCCAGGAATTTCGAGGGATTTTTGAGAGAGACCATGCATTAGCGAGGAGGTTTCAAAAGGTGGATGTTTTAGAGCCATCAGTGGATCAAACTTATGAAATTTTGAAAGGTCTTAAGTCTAAGTTTGAAGATCATCATCAGCTGAAGTATACGTCGAGAGCATTGAGAGGGGCAGCAGTCCTTTCAGATAAGCATATTACTGATCGGTTTCTCCCAGACAAGGCCATTGATATTCTTGACGAAGCAGGCGCATCACAGAGACTGTTGCCAGACTACAAGAAAAAGAAAACGGTCGGTATAAATGATATTGAACATATAATAGCGAAGATTGCACGAATACCGGAAAAAAGCGTCAGTAGCTCTGACAAAGTTCAATTAGCAGACTTAGCGAATAACCTGAAAATGGTNGTATTTGGCCAGGATAAGGCTATCGATGCTTTATCTACTTCAATCAAATTAGCGAGAGCAGGGCTTAGAGAGGGCACTAAACCTATTGGAAACTTTTTGTTTGCGGGCCCCACGGGAGTTGGAAAAACTGAGGTATGTAGGCAGTTATCACGAATTTTAGGAGTTGAATTGGTGCGATTTGATATGTCGGAATATATGGAAAGACATACGGTATCAAGATTAATTGGAGCTCCTCCAGGATATGTTGGTTTTGACCAAGGAGGTCTCTTGACTGAGGCAGTTACAAAAAATCCTCACAGTGTTGTTCTTTTGGATGAAATTGAAAAGGCGCATCCCG
>PALW01000053.1 GCA_002710745.1 Porticoccaceae bacterium | reverse complement strand
AAAAAATTTAGAGTTTCCCTTTCAGGGTTCGAGGAGAACAAGAGAGTAGCGAGTATCAACTCATCCGGACGCGCATCAGAATATAGACTCAATATGTCTGTGACATATACCGTAACAGACCTTCAAGCAAAAAAAATCATAGATACTGATAAAATTACTATGGAGGAGGTTTACGAGTTCTCCCAAGAGAATATATTGGCCTCCTCAGAAGAAGAACAAAAGGTAAAGACTGATCTAATTGAAAACCTTTTATTAAAGCTATTTAGAAACCTCAACTTATTGCTAAACTAAAAAACTTCAACATTATCGTTAAATGAAAATCCCACTCAATAGACTTAAACAACAACTTGAAGAAAGTTTGTCTCCTTTATATGTAATAAGTGGAGATCAAAATGTGTTAGTTCGTGAAGCGACTGAACTTATTCAAGCAAAAGCTAAAAGCGAAGGGTTTTCAGAGAAAAAAATAATAACGTGCTCCTCAAAAACTGATTGGAGTGAAATTGAGGTAGAAAATAATTCTCTATCTCTATTTGCTGAAAAAAAAATAATTGAAATAAGAGTTTCTAAAAAAAAACTTACCAAAGATGAAAGCAGTATTTTAATCGACATCAGCAATCAACTAAATATGGAAAGTATTTTTGTTGTAGTGCTTCCAAAGTTGGACAAATCAGCCCTGNCAACACAATGGTTAAAATCCTTAGATCAAGCTGGCATAATCATCCAAATATGGCCAATTTTGCCACATGATATGCCGAAATGGATCAAAAGCAGATTAAGTCTCAAAAAAATCGAGGTTTCAAATGATGCGATTCAACTCTTGTCAGAGAATGCAGAAGGCAATCTACTGGCCGCAGAGCAAGAAATTGAAAAGTTGGTTTTACTGGACGTAAAAACTGAAATTGGAGTCTCAGAAATGATGAGTCTCATTTCAAATTCAGTTAAATATGACCCATATCAATTTATTGACACTCTGTTATTGGGCAAAAGTGGCACATCGCTTAAGATGCTAAATAATTTCCAACAAGAGGGAACTGACGAGATATTTTTACTTTGGTTAATTACAAAAGAACTCAGAATTCTATATAAAGTCAAAGGAGAGCCTTCTTCACAGACCGATCCATCACAATTATTGAAAGAAAATGGAATCTGGGAGAAACGTATTCCTACGTTTTTGAGTGCATTGAGACGTCTTCGAGCAACTCACCTAAGGATGCTTATTANTCAAGCCTGTGCAATTGATAAGGGAATAAAAGGGTTAAGAAAAAGTAATGTCTGGCATGAATTGTCCTTACTGACCCTATCAATAACGGGTGTACACGCTATTTCTCCGAATAANATTAAAACTCTGATTGAAAGCTAGAAAATTTTTTAATTCAGCCAAAACATAACTACCGAGCTTATTACTAAAATACCAATTAAGTTAAGGATAAATCCCTCCTTAACCATTCTAATCACTTTTATTTTTTCAGTCCCGAAAACAATGGCATTCGGGGCAGTCGCGACTGGAAGCATAAATGCACAGCTAGCAGATAGTGCAGCTGGCAGCATTAGTATCATTGGATCTACTCCAGATCCTACTGCGGTTGCTGCCAATATTGGCATAAGTAATGCTGTAGTCGCCGTGTTGCTCGTTATCTCTGTAAGAAAAGTGACACATATTGAAGTGATAAAAACCACCAGGATGATTGAAAATTTTGTCACCCCCGATAAAGTCTCACCTATAGCAAAACTGATTCCTGTTGTTTCAAATGACTTCGCGATCGCAAGCCCACCTGCAAACAGCAGTAAAACACCCCATTGAATATCGGATGCTGCTTTCCAATCCAACAGTTTTCCTTCTTCTCCGTTTGGTACGATAAACATTGCAACTATTGCAAGTAAGGCAATCGATGAATAATTCGCACCCTCAAGGGNTAACCAAGCTGTCCAACCACCGAATGGTTCTCTCAGAGTAATCCAAAGCAGAGCCGTAATTGCAAAAATAACTAANACTCGTTTCTCATNTGNTGACCACAANCCAGTNTTGGGTATTGAAATTTCTCCGNTNNTTGGAAGNTTTCTNGTNAACCAAACACANGAGATGGGTNTCATTATTAAAACAACAGGTAACCCCCANAGCATCCACTGAAGAAAACTTGGNTCAGNTCCGACGGTGTCGCCATATANTTTTAAAAATATCACATTAGGNGGAGANCCTATNGGNGTGCCTAATCCTCCAATGCTNGCTGCATATGCAACACCAAGNAGTAAAGCTACTGCTAAANNNGAATTATTCTTTTGTANGTTAGAGTTTTCCAAAACTGCAAAAATNACAGGTATAAGCATTAANGTAGTTGCAGTATTAGAAACCCACATNCTTAAAAAAGCNGANGCNACCANGAATCCNANAACCAATGNNTTGGGATTATCACCACCAAATAAACGAATCATAGAAATCGCTAATCGCTTATGGGCGCCACTTCTTTCCATCGCTTTTGACAACATGGCACCTCCCATCAACAAAAGAATCAGAGGATTTCCGTAAGCATTTGCTACCTGATCTCCGCTAAGAACACCCGAAAGAGGAAAGGCGCCTAGTGGGATAAGGGAGGTAATTGGTATGGGAATGGGTTCAAATATCCACCAAAGTGCACAAATAATGGTAATTCCAATTGTGAAAGCACTCAAAAAATTCCAATTATTTCCCATCATTCCGGCCATCGTAAATATTGCGATAACTGGCGCTATCCAAAGAATATATTTTTTAAATTTTTTCATAGTCACCTTTTGACGAACTTTTAGATAAATATTTGTACATCAAAATGCCAAATGATATCCCAAAAAAATTTGCTATTAAATCTGTGATCTCCGCTGAACGATACACAGTGAATCCTTGGAGGATCTCGATCGAGGTTCCATAAAAAAATAACAGAACTATCAAAAGTCTAGGTGAAAATTTCTGGATATATCCTTTTAATAAAAGGAAAGATAAAAAAAAATAGACAAAAAAATGAATAAGCTTGTCAATAAAGGGGAGTCCTGGAATTATCTCTTGAGAAATTTCTTTTAAGGAAAGAAAAGTTATAAAAATTATTGTAACCCAAAAAAGATATCTAAATATCATGAAGCAAGCTTCCCCTAGAATTCAAATGTTCCTCCAACATTTTTAATCTATTCGGTGTACCAATATCATTCCAATATCCATGATAAAGGCGTCCAGATAATTTTTTTTTGTCAATCCAAAAATCGAAAATATCTTTCAAGGAGAAACTCGCAACACTCGAATCATGATGATCAAAGAGTGATTTTGACAAGATACTTAGGCCACTAAAGGTAAGCTTGTTAGGTCCAAAACCCACCAAACCATCATTAAGAGAAAAATCTCCATCTGTGTTATGTTGAGGATTCTTGACCATCAAAAGTAACCCATGCATATGAGACTGATAAGACTTTAACAATGCTTCATATGCAGCCGTATCAACCCAAACATCGGCATTTGCGACAAAGAAAGCTTCCTCACCCAATAGCGGCAAAACATTGTATATTCCGCCTCCTGTATCTAGAGGTTGATCTTCCTTTGACCATAAAATGTCTATTCCGAAACTTTTGCCATCACCTATTCTATTAATTATTTTATCTGCCAACCAACTAACATTAATGATTATTTCTTTAACACCAATACTGATTAGTTTTTCAATATTTTCTTCCAGAAGGGTTTTGTCATTTATTTTTATTAAAGGTTTAGGCACTACTTTGCTTATTGACCCCATGCGAGTGCCCAAACCGGCGGCTAAAATCATCGCTTTCATCAGAAGATATCGCCTGTAACTATGTTATTCTGCCTATCTTTAAACCATTTTTTTGTTTGCAAAGCGGGCTTTACAGTCTCCGAGATCCATTCATCAAAGCTTTCAAACTCTCGGTAATTGCCAGTTACCTTTCTCACATATCTGATTACTAATGAAATATCATTTAAATATTTCATTTTGCGATCCCTAATTGCTAAACGAGAAAAAATTCCAAGTACTTTCAAATGCCTTTGAAGTCCTGTGAGATCAAACCATCGCATAAAAGTAGCAGGCTCAACCTCAATAATAATGCCCTTTATTTCCAGAGATTTTTTATATGCTAATATTTTTTCATCTACATATTGCGCATCAAGAGATACATAACAGTCGCGATATAACGACACTAAATCGTAAGTAATCGGTCCTACCAAAGCATCTTGAAAATCAAGCGTGCCTATTTGCCCATTTGGAACCACCATCAGATTTCTGGAATGATAATCTTTGTGCACAAAAACCTGTGGTTGATCAAAAAAGTTATCTATTAGCTTTGTATAGGTTTTTTTCAAAAGTTCTTGAGTTTGAGTAGAATTAGGGATTGCAAGAGTCTTACGCAAAAACCAGTCTTCGAACAAACGCATCTCATCTAATATCATTTTCTTGTTAAAGATAGGTAATTGAGAATTGACGATGCTGAGTTGTTGCAATTGAAGCAAGAGAATATCGGCATGTCTATATAACGTTTTATAATCACTCGAGGTGCCTGCGTTCTGAAAAGTTGTGTCACCGAAATCCTGAATAATTAAAAATCCTTCTTTAAAATTCACTGCGAGAATTTTTGGAACCAAAATGCCAGAGGATCCCAGAAAGGATGCTATTTTGACAAAGCTCACATTTTTTTCTTTTTTTGGAGGAGCATAGACGGCTATGAGCGTTGGATTTGTATTTAGCCGAAAGTATTTTCGGAAACCCGCATCACTGGATATCTTTTGCAGCTTTATATGATTAGCTTCAACATGTTTTGATGATAGGCACTGCATTAACCAATCCATAAATCTTATATTTAAATTTTTATCTCCCAAATCGATCATTCCAAGATTTACTCTGCCCTTTTATTAACGATTAGCCCTACAGTTTAAGCATTTAATCGCCTCCAAGGTAAAAAATTTAGTAAAATGTCATAGTTTCAATTTATGAACTCTAATCATAATGCTCACTCGATTTCAAAATTTTATTATTCTTATCGTTAAAGCAATATCTTTGTGTTCAACAATTATTGCAAATGCTGAAGATTTAGACATGACCACTTCGGAAGATAATCATAAATTCATAGATTGGGTTGAGCCAGGATCTTTTCGCGCTAATAATGAAAATAATATGGACAATATGTCATGTGGGAGATTTATTGAACCGAAACTTTCAATTTTTGATACCGAAATAGATATCTCATCCTCTCCTTTAAACATCACAGCTGATTCCTCAGGAAATTCCTCTGAGAATGAAGTACTTCTGGAAGGTAATGTTCAAATAACTCAAGGACACAGATTGTTGCGAGCCGACAGAGCTCTATTAAATAATAAAATCAAAAAAGTGGAATTAGAGGGAAATATTACTTTTAGAGAGCCAGGAATTGTCTTGGCAGGCGAGAGAGCTGATATTAGCTTAGCTAGCAGTGAGATAACTATGACCAATGCACAGTATGTCATTCATGATTTATCTCTGAGCGGCACAGCAATGAGACTAAAAAGGAATACTAACGGCAACTTGACCATTGAAAATGCTACTTATACCAATTGCCAACCTGACTCATCTGGTTGGCAGTTAGTTACTTCTGAAATAAACATTAGCGAAAATGAAAATTCCGCATCCGTAAAAAACGCGAAATTGAAAATAAATGATACTACTATTTTTTACTTTCCTTATCTAAAACTCTCAACATCTGACAAACGAGCGACGGGTATGTTAATGCCAAGTATCAATATGTCACAGACTAATGGGCTAGATATTGCTCAACCTTTTTATTTAAATTTAGCTCCGAACTATGATTTTATTTTTACACCAAGGTTCGTGGAGCGTCGAGGATCAGGATTTGGAGCAAAAATCCGTCATATCAATAAATGGTCACGTAATGAATTAGTTGGCTCTATTATCTTTGATGACAAAAAAACTAGCGAATCGCGACTAGAGAGCTCAGATTACCTTTTGGTAAATGATAATCGATACGAAGTTGCTTTCTCTCATTTAGGAGCATTTTCAGAAAAATTTCTTAGCTATATAGACTACGCCAAGGTTAGTGATGCTAGATACATTAGGGATCTTGGCAATTTCACGCTAGATGAAATAAGTCTATCTAACCTAACACAAGCATCTCAACTCCAATACAAGAGAAATAATTGGCTTTACACAATTAGTACCCTTGATTTTCAATCTCTGATTGACAGGCATGAAAATCATTATTCCGTTTTGCCCGCTATAGCTGCAGCAGGTAAATATAAACTTAATAATTCTATGAATATTTTAATATCACACAAGTTGTCTAGTTTTCATCATAGTGATGCGGAATCTATTGAAGGTGAGCGCCTTGATCTCGATTATTCCATGAGCTGGTCTAACTCAACCCATTGGGGCTACTTGAAACCAGAACTTTTTATCTCTCATCGCTCATATGAACTTAGAAATATACCTGAAGTAAATTCTCAACAAAAAATTACGGTACCTTTTTTTGTTTTAAAAGGTGGGCTTTCTTTAGAAAAACTCGCCACGAAAAATACCCTTCAAACACTTGAAACAGATTTTCTCTATCTTAATAGCCCCAAAAAAAACCAACATAAATTGCAAAATTTTGATACCAAAGAACGTTCCCTCTCCTATGATCTATTATTCGAAAATAACCACTTTATCGGGGGTGACAGAATCTCCAATGATGAAAGAATTAGTATTGGTATTACCTCAAGGATGATTGGCCTAGATTCGCATGATGAGAAATTTATACTTCGAGTCGCAAAATCCTACTACCCAGATGGAATGCAGCAAAGACTTACTCGACAATTGAATCAGCTAATCACTGATAGGAACAAAAAAACAATGACTGCTATTGATCTAAAGGCTAATTTTAATAAGAACTGGCATCTTGATATATCATCAATTAAATCGTCACTGGCGAGTAAAAGAACTAAAAAAAGCATAACCTTGAGATATAATGATGCTGGAAATAGAATCCTCAATCTTGGTTATAGAAAATCAAATGATTTTCAGGCTAATGCTTCTAGTCAACGTTTAACTGATGAGATAGAGCAACTTGACTTTTCACTATTGGTGCCAGTGTCTAAAAAGCTAGATTTTATTGGACGTTGGTACCATGATTTAAGCAATAATCGAGAGTTAGAAGCCTTTGCTGGCCTTGAGTTTTCTAGTTGTTGTTGGAGCGCTGCGATCCTTGCGAGAAGGTCCATTGACATTAAATATAATAATGATATTGAAACAATGAATCCAAAATTAAAAAATTCAATTATACTGAAGTTAGAACTTAATGGGATTGGCAGCACAGGCAAGAAATTGGATAGAATATTAAAGCAAGGCATATTCGGATACTAAACCTATGACAAATTTGAGAACAATTATTACTTTTCTTTGTATCTTTGGTTCATCCATAGTCCTGGCTCAAATAAAAATACTAGATCGAATTGCAGCAATTGTTGATGATGATGTGGTGCTGCAAAGCGAGTTGAATCAACGCATGATTTCTATCATGAATCAAATAAGTCAGTCGAACACCTCAGCGCCACCAGAAGATGTAATAAAACAGCAGGTACTTGAAAGACTTATATCTGAGAGAATTCAACTCACTATGGGATACAACGCAGGCGTAAGGATATCCGATGACGAGCTAAATCAGGCCATTGGGCGTGTTGCTCTAAGCAACAATCTTTCCACAGATCAGTACATTGATCAATTGTCTTCTCAGGGAAGTAACCTATCGATTGTAAGAGAAGAAATAAAACAAGAACTCATAATAATGCGGGTTCAGCAAGCAAGCGTCATGAGGCGGATAAGGGTATCTGAACAAGAATTAAATAACTTTCTCAACTCAGAAGAAGGTAAATTAGTTTCATCACCTGACGTCAAAATTGGACAAATCCTTCTCGCAATATCAGGTAACTCTATCAAAAGTGATGTAGAAAAAATCTCAGAGCAGGCAATGAATTTATACAATCAAATTAAAGATGGCAAAGACTTTAAAGAGCTGGCTATCTCATATTCCATGGATCAATCTGCTTTAAAGGGCGGTGATTTAGGCTGGCGAAATATGGCTCAACTGCCAAAAATATTTAGCGAAAAAATAGAGGTCCTAGAGTTAAACGAGGTATCTGAGCCTATAAGAAGTGGTGCTGGTCTTCACCTTATAAAACTATATGAAAGGAGAGGTGGCGAAGAAAAACTCATAGAGCAAAATTTGGTCAGGCATATCCTGGTCGAACCAAATGAACTTCGGGATGAGAAAGCAACAAAAAAGCTTTTACAGGATATAAAAAATCAAATAGTCTCCAATGAGACATTTAATGAATTAGCAAAAGAATACTCTGAAGACAAATCTTCTGCGCTTGATGGTGGAAATCTTGGCTGGTCGACACCTGGAATGTTCGTGCCAGAGTTCGAGGCAGTAATGAACAACATCTCTGTTGGTATGATCAGTGAACCTTTTCAGTCTCAATTTGGATGGCATATTTTGCAAGTTACTGAGCGGAGACAACAAGATTTTAGTCAAGAAATACTTAGAAATAGAGCGCAAAATTTGATCCGACAACGTAAATATGAAGAGGAATTGCAGGTTTGGCTTCAGGAAATTAAAGACGAAGCATTCATTGAAATAAAGATCTAGCTGTGGAACCCAAAAAAATCGCAATCTCCGTTGGAGAACCCGCTGGCATTGGTCCAGATATTCTTATCCAAACTATTCAAAGTGGAAGAAAACATCATCTTATTGCCCACGCAGATCCAGATCTTTTAGTCCAGCGAGCGAAGACTCTGAACTTACCATTGAAATTGGTAGACCCCTCAAATAAAGATAGTCTTACCGAGGGCGTCCTCGCCATCGCTCCTCAAAAGCTTTCTGATAAATGCATTCCAGGAAAACTAAATGCAAATAACTCAGATTACGTAATTAGATGTCTAGATGCAGCAAGTGAAGATTGTTTAACAAAATCGGCCGATGCACTTGTCACAGGACCAATACAAAAATCGATCATAAACGAAACTAGCATTAAATTTACAGGTCATACCGAATACTTAGCAAACAAAATGAATGCTCCAAATGTGGTCATGATGTTAGCTAGTGATAAAATGAAGGTAGCGTTGGTCACTACTCATATTCCGATAAGCCAAGTCGCTGGAGCAATTACAACTGAAAAGCTTAAAGTCATAATTAAAATTCTTAATAACAACTTGATTACCCATTTTGACATTAAAGAGCCGAAAATTATGGTGTGCGGTTTAAACCCTCATGCAGGAGAGTCTGGTCATATAGGACATGAAGAAGAAGAAATCATAAAACCTGCTTTAAAAGATTTAATAGCTAATGGAATAAAGGTTACCGGGCCACGTTCTGCTGATACGATTTTCAATCATGAAAACATTGAAAAAGCTGATACCTTCTTAGCAATGTATCATGATCAGGGGCTCCCAGTAATTAAAAGTTCAGGCTTCGGTGGCATTGCAAATATAACTCTTGGATTACCCATAATTAGAACTTCTGTAGATCATGGAACTGCTTTATTGTTAGCTGGCTCTGGGAAAACAACATTTAGTAGTCTAAAAAAAGCTATAGACTTTGCTTCTGAGATGTCCATAAAAAAATGAGTTTTCCAAAAGCGAAAAAACGTTTTGGCCAAAACTTTTTAAATGATCAATTAGTTATAAACGAAATTACAAAAGTAATTAATGTGCAACAAGACGACATAATCCTCGAGATAGGTCCTGGCACTGGCGCTTTAACTAAAAATATTATTCCATTGTGCAAAGAAATAACACTGATCGAGATCGATTTTGGATTAGCGATGCTATTAAAGAAAAAACTGCCAGAACAACAAAGAATCAACATCCTCAACATCGATGCATTAGATTTTAACCCATCTGAGTTTATGAAAAATAGTAGGTTTAGATTAGTTGGTAACTTACCCTATAACATATCAACACCCCTCATATTTCATTTCTTATCTTTTTCGCCGAGTGTAATCGATATGCATCTCATGCTACAAAAAGAAGTGGTCGATAGAATTATTGCACAACCGGGGCAAAAAAATTATGGAAGACTATCCGTCATGGCACAATATAAATGCGATGTTTACAAATTACTTGATGTGCCTGCATCGTCATTTCAACCCATGCCTAGAGTTCAATCTGCGTTTGTGCGATTGGTTCCGAATAGCAAAAAATCATCAAAAGCTCTCGATGAGAAATTCCTTAAAACCCTTGTAACTCAATGCTTTTCAAAACGTAGGAAAATTTTAAAAAACAGTCTTAAGCCTTATTTAGATAATGGCATTGAGCTTGATAAAATTGTTGATCTCTCACTTCGACCTGAGAATATATCAATTGAAGAGTTCGTTGGGGTCGCAAATAAAATTAATGAATGGGAAATAAATAACCTAACGAAAAATAAGGATAAAAAATTTGAGCAGATTTGAACTTCTAAATTGTGTGAAGTTGTTATGCGCACATTTGTGATTGGAGATGTGCATGGCTGCTTAGACGATCTTTTAGCGATACTGGAAGAAATAAACTTTGCAGTGGGCGTCGACAAATTGATTTCAGTAGGAGACATAATAAATCGAGGCCCTAATTCTTTAGAGACAATAAGATTTTTCAACCAGCTGGGCTCCTCGTTTGATATGGTCCTAGGCAATCATGACTTACACTTTCTGGCAATCGTTCATGGAGCAAAAAATCCAACTTATAAAGATACACTAACACAACTGCTTAATGCCCAAGACTTGGATGATTTAGTCGGTTGGCTTCAGGCAAAGCCACTTATTATTCAGGTAAATAATTATTCCGTTGTCCATGCAGGAATTGCGCCTCAATGGGATATTATTAAAGCTTTGTCACTGTCAAAAGAGGTAGAAACAACTCTGAATTCTGAGAATTCTGGCCACTTTCTAAATCAAATGTATGGAAATATTCCAAGTAGTTGGAATGAAAATTTAGAGGGTATGACAAGGCTGCGTGTAATAACTAATTACCTCACTCGAATGAGGCTATGCGCAAAAGATGGAGAACTGGACTTTTTAAATAACGATCCGAATTTAGAGTCCAATAAATTTTTACCATGGTTCAAGCATCGAATAAAATATAAAAATGAAAAGATAATATTTGGTCATTGGGCATCGCTAAACGGTAAATTCTGCACTGCCAATATTCATGCTCTCGATGTTGGATGCGCATGGGGCGGGAGGATTAGAGTTATTAATATAAGTAACGAAGTTCTAACGGATTACAAGTCCAGTTATTCAAAAAACTAAGCTATTCTGATGTTTGCAAATCATCTTCGTCGGACGCCTTTGCTATCTCGCGCCCTACCATCTCTACATATGCCATAGGAGCTTTGTCTCCTGTTCTAAAGCCACACTTTAAAACTCGAAGATATCCTCCTGGCCTTTCTTGGTATCTTGGACCAATGTCCGAAAAGAGTTTCCCTACTGTCGCTTTATTACGCAACCTGTTAAAAGCTATCCGCCTATTGTGGACACTGTCTTGCTTTGCAAGAGTAATGAATGGTTCAGCAAACACACGAAGCTCCTTAGCCTTGGGTAACGTTGTTTTAATAATTTCATGCTCTATAAGCGATGCAGTCATATTTTTCATCATTGCATTTCTATGACTACCTGTTTTATTTAAACGACGGCCGCTAATCCTATGACGCATAACTTTCTCCGATTTCCACTTAAATGTTTCCGAGCTTCAAGCCAGCTCATCATCTGATTTGATACTTGATGGCGGCCAATTTTCCAATCTCATCCCTAAACTCAAACCTCTAGAAGCTAAAACATCCTTTATTTCCGTTAGAGACTTTTTCCCTAAATTTGGGGTCTTCAATAGTTCGACTTCTGTCCGTTGAATAAGATCGCCAATATAATAAATACTTTCTGCTTTTAAACAATTGGCTGATCGCACAGTTAATTCTAGGTCATCTACCGGTCGAAGCAGCATTGGATCAACTTCTTCTTCCTTCTCTTCCGGTTCAGCTGCCGTTTCACTTTCCAAGTCGACGAACACTGCTAATTGTTGCTGCAGTATCGTTGCTGCGCGCCGGATAGCCTCCTCAGGATCAATCGTCCCATTGGTTTCCAGCTCTAAAATTAATTTATCCAAGTCTGTTCTGTTTTCTACACGCGCATTATCAACGCTATAAGACACTTTATAAATTGGACTAAACGAAGCATCAAGCTGAAGTTGACCAATCTTTTTAGACTCTTCATCACTCTCTCTAGAATCAGATGGCTGATATCCTCTCCCTCTAGCGATATGGAGCATTATATTTAGGTTGACATTACCTGAGATAGTAGCAATAACATGGTCAGGATTTACGATTTCAATATGACTATCGCACTCGATACTTGAGGCTGTAACAACACCAGGTCCCTTGGCAGATAGAGCGACTGTTGTCTCATCGCGACCTTCCATAACGACAGCAACACCTTTAAGGTTTAATAGAATTTCCATTACATCCTCTTGGATTCCCTCTAAAGTGCTGTATTCGTGCTCTACCCCCTCTATTTCCGCGCCTACAATAGCGCACCCTGTCATCGAGGATAGTAGAATCCGCCTCAAAGCATTACCAAGAGTATGCCCAAAACCTCTTTCCAAAGGCTCAAGCACCACTTTCGAATGTGTGGGCGAGTGTGACGTTACGTCTATGTTCTTAGGTGTGAGCATTTCATTAACCAAGTTTTGCATAATGATTCCTGTATTACGAAGATATAGTTATTTTGAATATAATTCGACGATAAGATTTTCATTTATTTCTGAAGGCA
>PALW01000052.1 GCA_002710745.1 Porticoccaceae bacterium | reverse complement strand
GGAAGATAAAATGGGATTAAAGAAATTTTTAACTGATTGCGGTTTGATCGAGGTGAACGAGCAATGGTGGAATAGAGAGGTGCTCGTAAATAGAAATTCTGTTTAAATTTTGTAAAATTACTATTTTATTTAATATTACAAAATATATAAAATTCAATTACTTATATTTTTAAATATTTTATTTCAGCGTCATTCAGTTTGATTTCTATATATTTATGCTAAATTTGTAGTTATACTACAAAAGGAATTAAGAGGTTTTTCTATGTCAGATATAGACCCGAGTGAAACAAAGGAATGGCTTGATGCTCTTGCTTCACTTCAGTTGGCACATGGGGATAATCGCGTTGAGTTTATACTAACTCAGCTAAACGCTCGGGCAGCAGAGAGTGGTGTTGCGCTCCCAAGCGCTGTGACCTCAAATTTCTGTAACACTATCCCGGCTAATAGAGAGAAAGCAATGCCTGGTGATCTTTTTATGGAGCGTAGAATAAGATCTCTTATTCGTTGGAACGCACTTGCAATGGTCATGCGGGCAAATGAGAAAAATGAAGGAATAGGAGGTCACATCGCTAGTTTTTCATCTGCTGCTACTTTATATGACGTAGGCTTTAATTATTTTTTTAGAGGAGCAACGGATGACCACTTAGGTGATCTAATTTTTTTTCAAGGACATAGTTCTCCTGGCATGTATGCACGGTCTTTTTTAGAGGGAAGGTTCACTGCAGATCAGTTAGATAACTTCAGAACTGAAGTTAAGAAAGAGGGGCTTTCATCCTACCCACACCCTTGGCTGATGCCAGATTATTGGCAATTTCCAACTGTCTCGATGGGTCTAGGTCCGATTCAAGCAATATATCAGGCTCATATTATGAATTATCTCTCCGCCAGAGATCTCGTTCAACGAGGGGACAGGAAGGTTTGGGCATTTCTAGGAGATGGCGAGTGCGATGAACCTGAGACTCTCGGTGCGATCTCTCTAGCAGGCAGGGAAGGGCTAGAAAACCTTATTTTCGTTATTAATTGTAATTTACAAAGATTGGATGGTCTTGTGCGTGGCAATGGCAAGATAATACAAGAACTTGAGGGAATTTTTAGAGGTGCCGGTTGGAACGTGATAAAAGTCGTTTGGGGAAGGCATTGGGATCCCTTATTGGAAAAGGATAAGAGTGGTCTTCTTCTAAAGCGAATGAATGAAGTTTGTGACGGCGAACTGCAAAATTACAAGTATAACGGCGGTGGATACACAAGAGAGCATTTTTTTGGGAAGTATCCGGAATTGTTGGATCTGGTCAAAGACATGACTGATGATCAGATAATGGCTCTCAATCGGGGCGGTCATGATCCATACAAGGTTTATGCGGCATATGCCGAAGCGGTTGATAACAAAGGATCACCGACGGTAATCTTAGCACACACAGTAAAAGGTTATGGTCTCGGAGACGGGGGCCAAGCTGCGAATGATACTCATTCTGTAAAGAAACTGAATGTAGAAAATTTAAAACGATTTCGAGATCGATTTGGCATTCCCATCTCTGATGAAATGTTAGAAAAGGTTCCATATTATCGGCCCGAAGAAGATAGTCCAGAACTTTCCTATATGAGAAAGCGAAGAGCTGTCCTAGGTGGTAGTGTTCCATCTCGACATGCTGATTTCTCAGGCTTGTCTGCTCCAAAGATTGATTATTTTGAAAAAATTACAGCTAGTACTGGCGATAGAGAGATTTCTACCACAATGGCTTTTGTAAGAATTCTTACATCCTTAATCAAGCACAAAGAAATTGGGAAATACGTTGTCCCAATTGTTCCAGATGAGGCACGAACGTTTGGAATGGAGGGCATGTTTAGGCAGATGGGTATCTACAGCGCGGCAGGCCAAAAATACATTCCTCACGATAGAGAGCAAATAATGTATTACAAAGAGGACAAAAAAGGAATCATTCTTGAGGAAGGTATCAATGAAGCTGGAGCTATGTCTGCCTGGCTTGCGCTTGCTACATCGTACAGTGCACATCAACAACCGATGATTCCCTTTTATATCTTTTATTCAATGTTTGGATTTCAAAGAATAGGGGACTTGGCGTGGGCATCTGGTGATAGTCAAGCTAGAGGATTCTTGATAGGTGCGACTGCTGGACGAACAACTCTCAATGGCGAAGGGTTGCAGCATCAGGATGGTCATAGTCTCATTTTAGCGAATACAATACCAAATTGTAAAAGTTATGATGCTACTTTTGCATATGAGCTCGCGGTGATTGTTCAAGAAGGTTTAGCTTGTATGTATGAGAGAAAAGAAAATTATTTTTATTATATAACTACAATGAATGAGAACTATCCACATCCCGAAATTCCAAAAGGAATATCGAAGGGTATTATTGCGGGTATGTACAAGGTGATGACAAAAGATGTAAAGAAATCGAAAAACGAAGTTTTAAATGTTAATTTGATGGGAGCTGGAACAATCTTACACGAAGTGATTGCGGCGTCGAAAATTCTTGCTGACAAGTTTATGATTTCATCGGAGATCTGGAGTTTAACGAGTATTAATGAGCTTGTGAGAGAGGGCCAAGCCATAGATAGATGGAATATGTTGAATCCTGAAAAGAAAAGAAAATCAAGTTTTGTTGAGCTCGAATTACAAAATACAGAGGGTCCCTTTGTCATTTCCACAGACTATATGAAGGCTTATGGAGAGCAGTTACGGAAGTATATTCCAGGTGATTTACATGTTCTGGGAACTGATGGTTTTGGTCGAAGCGATAGTAGAGAGACATTACGGCGTTTTTTTGAAGTGGATCGATATTTTATTGTTATTGCTGCGTTGAGTTCTTTAGTAAGACAGGAAAAATTGATGCCAAAAGTGGTCAGTAAAGCAATCAAATCCTTTGACCTAGATATAGAAAAAGTAAATCCTTTAATATCATGATTGGCTTAAAAGTTTTAATATTAATTAGTTTTAGAATTCTTAGGATTAAATATGGGTCGTAAAACAGTACTTGTTCCAGATTTGGGTGGTGCTGAATCTGTTGATGTCATTGAGTTAACACTTTCAAATGGCGACAAAATAAGCGAAGAAGAATCGATATTGGTGCTTGAATCAGACAAAGCAACGATGGATGTCCCATCCCCGGTTTCAGGGATATTGATAAAGTATTTGGTGTCAGAGGGTGATTCAGTTTCAGTTAATGATCCAATAGCAGAAATTGAAATCGAAGAGCGCAATACTGATGACTTAGCTGATTACGAGAAGGAAAAGCCGCCTGAACTGGAAAATTCTAAATCAACAAAAATTGATACAAAGCCTGCCTTGGATCAGGTCGTTTCTAAAGGAATTGACCAATTCAATACTCAAAATCCAGAAAAAAATATTGAGTCTTATGCTGAGGCAAAAATAGCCGATATAGACTGCAAAAATGTGCATGCGGGTCCTGCAGTTCGTCTCCTGGCGAGATATTTGGGTCTTGACCTGTCAAAAGTGAATGGAAGCGGACCGAAAGGCAGAATAACAAAAGATGATGTTAATGACTTTGTGAAACATCAATTGTCTGATCACTTGCATTCTGAGAATCAGATGTCAGGTCCATCAATACCTCAGGTTGATATTCCAGATTTTGATAAATTTGGGGAAAATGATATTTCTCAAATGACTAAAATACAGAAAATAACAGCATTGAACATGCAAAAAAATTGGTTAAATGTACCACATGTAACTCAGTTTGATTATGCTGATATCACTGATTTAGAGGAATTTAGAAATAGCAATAAAAGTGAGTCAATCAAGAAAGANATTAAGTTGACACCAGTGGCATTCATATTAAAAGCAGTNGCGATATCTCTAAGGGAGAATCCTGAGTTCAATAGGTCTNTGTTGGCAGANAATGTAAGTTTTACTCAAAAAAAATATATAAATGTCGGTATGGCTGTCAATACGGAAAAAGGACTCGTTGTTCCTGTTATAAAGAACGTAAATGGAATGGGCATTTGGGATTTAGCATCAAGTATTNCAGNTATNGCTGCTAAAGCGAGAGANGGCAAGTTGCTNCCCANTGATATGCAAGGNGGATGCTTCACNNTTTCATCTCTTGGAGCAATTGGAGGTCATGGNTTCACTCCNATTGTNAATAGTCCTGAGNTNGGGATCTTAGGNGTTTCAAAATCNCAAATAATGCCNATATGGAACGGCTCTGAATTTGANCCTCGAATGATGTTGCCGNTATCGCTTTCATATGACCATCGATTGATAAACGGNGGNGNGGCGGGNAAATTTTTGTGNGATGTGGTGCGTTTGTTAAGCGATTTAAGAGCAATGATTTTATAAAGATGGAGNAGNNNTCATGAGATATCTGCATACAATGGTTCGTGTTACTGATCTNGAAGCCTCTCTNGAGTTNTACGTCAATGTGCTTGGNATGACTGAAATAAAAAGAGTAGATTACGCCAGCGGTAGATTTACATTAATATTCTTAGCGGCTNCAGGTGATTCAAAGNAGGAGAAAAATATNGACTCTCCTCTGATAGAGCTAACTTATAATTGGGACAANGAAGAGCTCNGTTCGGGCAGNAATTTTGGNCATTTAGCGTTCCGAGTTGATGATATATATGAAACTTGTCAAAAGATNATTGNNTCAGGCCTNGAAATTAATCGNCCCCCAAGAGATGGACGAATGGCTTTCATAAAATCACCAGATAATATTTCTATTGAGCTTCTTCAGGCGGGAGCCGCTTTGCCTAAAAAAGAGCCTTGGGTGTCAATGCCCAATAAGGGATCNTGGTAGCGAGCTATGTATGCTTTTTAAAAGGAAGCACAGTTCTGCATAGATCGATCTGTTGTTCGACAGCTNCGCGTTCTCGTNCAAGAAAATCAGAGATCGCACTTCGAAATCTCTCGTCTCTAATCCAATGNAGTGACATNGTNTGNATNGGTTCNAAGCCCCTTAGTAACTTGTGCTCNCCTTGAGCTCCCGCATCGAANGTAGTTAAGCCCTTNTTAATNGCAAGTTCNATTCCTTGGTAGTAGCAAAGNTCGAAGTGCAAAAAATCATANTGTTCGGTGCTCCCCCAATAA
Organism: Porticoccaceae bacterium; assembly: GCA_002710745.1. Taxonomy (GTDB): domain Bacteria; phylum Pseudomonadota; class Gammaproteobacteria; order Pseudomonadales; family Porticoccaceae; genus AAA300-D14. The sequence goes on along the minus strand of PALW01000052.1, from coordinate 9,515 downwards.
CGTCCGTATAATTTNGAANCATCAAAGAAGTACAAAGCGCATNCAATCATNTGTGAATCTTTTTCAGCTACAATCATACAGATCTGNTCACTCAAAGAGCGGGAAATNAAGCGAAAGAATTCTCGATTNAGGTAACCGAGTGTTCCNTTTCGTTTAACGTAGGTTCTCTGGTACATTTCNAAGAAAAAATCCCANATAGACTCTGTAATATCTTTCTTNTAAGCGACTTTTATNTCGATTAAATTTTTGGTGATTGTTGATCTTTCTTTTCTAATCATCTTTCGCTTTCGTGAGTTAAGTCGAGCTAAAAAATCATCAAAGCAATCAAATNTNTCATTGTGCCAGTGATATTGGATNCCNGTTCGTGTAAGTAAGTCGGCACCAGAAAATTNTTCCACAANCTTNTTATCTACAAAAAGCGCGTGCCAACTGGANCCTCCNGATGCAACACAAACAGATTCAATTTTTTCTCGCAATGCCTCGCAGTCTCTTCTNGTAATCGGATTTTTGCATCTGATTCTTGTCCCAGTAACTGGCGTAAATGGAATACTTGTAATTAATTTCGGGTAATAGTCGATTCCATGCTGGTAAAATGCATTAGCCCATGATTGGTCAAAAACATACTCTCCCATTGAATGATTCTTGACATATAAGGGCATAAACAGATCATTATCATGGACCCTCAATGAAATATGATTTGGATGCCATCCATTAGACTTCGATGCACAGCCGGATTGCTCAAGCGGATCTAAAAACGCATTTGAAATAAATGGATAATCAGGATGCATTCAAATTCTCGATANAATTTGTGTTGTGTACGGCCTATAACTGCTGATTGATCAAGAAAATCTNGATCNNTGGGAATCAGAGATTAATTAAATTGAAAAAAAGTTGTCAAGATTTAATATCAAGTGTGTTCCCAATGATAGATGAGTTAAAATTTGAGAAAATTAAGTCTAGCGGGTCAAAAGGAAAAAAATTATGTTAGTAAAACCTCGAGTTAGAGGCTTCATGTGCGTCACGAGTCACCCTGATGGCTGTGAGCAGCATATTCTGGAGCAAATCGATTTCATCAAATCTAAANCTNAAATTAACATGCCTAAACGAATTTTAGTGATTGGAAGCTCTACCGGATACGGATTATCGGCACGAATTTCTGCGGCATTTGGTGCTAAAGCATCAACTATTGGAGTCATGTATGAAAAGCCAGGCACAGAGAATAGGACCGCTAGCGCCGGTTGGTATAATACTGCTGCATTCCATAAATTTGCAGAGAATGAATCCCTTTATGCGAAAACGGTAAATGGCGATGCATTTAGCGACGAGAGTAAAGAAGCTGTTGTAAAGCTCATTAAAGAAGATCTAGGCCAAATTGATCTGCTTATATACAGTGTTGCATCTCCAAGGAGAAAAGATCCTGAATCAGAAACAATATTTAACTCAGTTTTGAAACCGATAGGAAAGAGTATTTCAATGCTTGGACTAAATACTGATAAAGAATGTATTCAAAATGTAGAACTTGATCCAGCCACACCAGATGAGATAAGNGCCACTATCAAGGTGATGGGTGGAGAGGACTGGTGCAGATGGGTGAATAAATTAAGAGACGAAGATCTATTGGCAGATGCTTTTAAGACTACGGCTTTTACATACATCGGAGAAAAGATTACCTGGGATTTATATTGGGATGGCACAATCGGAGCCGCAAAAAAAGATCTAGATAAAAAAGTACTCTCCATAAGGGAAAGTCTTAAAGATCTTAACGGGGACGCAAGAGTTTCAGTACTAAAGGCAGTTGTAACTCAGTCAAGTTCAGCAATACCTGTCATGCCGTTGTATTTGGCAATTCTTTTTAAAGAGATGAAATTACAAGGAACTAATGAAGGCTGCATAGAACAACTATATCGGCTTTTGTCGGAAAAGATATATTCTGATGGNAATGACTTTGATGTTGAGGGCAGATTTAGGGTAGATGATTATGAATTATCTCCGCAAGTACAATTAAATGTGANAAAGCATTGGAATACAATAAGTGATGAGAATCTGGATTTATTGGCGGATTTTGCAGAATATAAACATTCTTTTATGAAGTTATTCGGATTTGAGGTGAAAGGAATTGATTATACAAAAGAAGTAAATCCAGAGAGGNTAATCGCTGGAATTATCAATTTATAGTTCTCTACTTGGAACTGTCACAATGGAACCAAAATTTAAATTAACGTTTTTTGCCCCAAAGTATTGGATGATATGGATATTTATAGGACTTTGGCGATTAGTAATTTTCCTCCCGTTCCCAATTCTTTTAGCAATTGGTTGGTGTTTGGGGAGTATTTTATTTTTAATTCCAAGTTCGCGAAAACATGTGGCAAAAAAGAATATTGAAATTTGCTTTCCTGATCTAACGCAAAAACAAAAAGATAGTTTGCTTTTCAAGAATTTCATCAACGTGGGTCTAGCTGTAATAGAGACGGGAATCGCCTGGTGGTGGTCAAGTAAGAGACTTTCTCGAATAGTGCATTTTGAGGGTTTAGAGCACTTGGATCGTCAGAATGGTGTCTTATTGTTAGGTATTCACTATACGACCCTTGAGATAGGAGCTGCGTCAATTTTATTAAGAAGACAAATGGATGGGATGTACCGAGAGCATAAAAATGAGGTATTTAATTATATTCAATTAATGGGAAGACGTTCGAAAAGTAACCAGTGTATTCTTTATGAGAGAAGAGATGTTAGATCTATGATGAAGGCATTAAAAAACGGCAGAACCGTNTGGTATGGCCCTGATCAAGATTATGGGTTAGTGCAGGGAATGTTTGTACCCTTTTTTGGTAATGAAGCTGCAACAGTCACGGGTACTTCAAGGTTTGCCAGAGTCTCAGATGCTGCTGTCGTGCCGTTTTCTCATATCAGACTTCCAAGGGCGAAAGGTTATAAAGTAGTTATTTATCCAAAACTCGAAAATTTTCCGTCCGAGGATGTAAAACAGGACACGATAAGGGTTAATGCAGAGATTGAACGATTAATTATGGTTAAACCAGATCAGTATTTGTGGGTGCACCGACGCTTTAAAAACCGTCCTGAGGGTGAGAAAGATTTTTATCAGTCGAGTTAGCATTAGAGTCAACGGAGACAGAACTATGCAAATTAATTATGTTAAACTGTGTCAACAAATGTTGCGTTTATATCTCGGATAGCGATTATGATAACTGGTAGTCTTGTTGCTCTTGTAACTCCTATGAAGCCGACTTCATTTGATGTTGATTGGGATTGTTTTNAAAAATTAATAAANTGGCATATTTCTAANAAAACAAATGCGATAGTCGTTGTTGGTACCACAGGTGAATCCTCAACCTTGAGTTTTTCAGAGCACAAAAAAGTTATAGAGCGNGCATTGGAATATGCAGCAGGGGAGATCCCAATAATTGCTGGTACCGGTGCAAATTCGACTAGCGAAGCCATTGAATTAACTAGATCAGCTGCTGATGCTGGGGCAGATGCATGTCTATTGGTCACCCCTTATTATAATAAACCATCCCAAAATGGGCTGTTTGAGCATTATAAGTTAATCGCAAATACAGTCGATGTTGATCAGATACTATATAATGTTCCCTCCAGAACTGCTTGTGATCTTCTACCAGAGACTATTTNCAAATTATCTCAGTTAGACAATATTGTAGGAGTAAAAGAAGCTACTGGTGATATTGAAAGGCTTCTATATCTAAAAAAGAATTGTGACCCTGAATTCGCGCTGTACTCAGGTGATGATCTGTCAGCTTGCGAGTTCATGCTTAATGGAGGCCATGGTGATATATCAGTTACAGCAAATATCGCACCTTTGCTTATGTCTGAATTTTGTCGAGCGTCAATTGAGGGCAATACNGAGATTGCAAGAGAACTTAATTCAAAGCTAGAAATGCTTCATCAAGNACTTTTTGTAGAGTCAAATCCTGTTCCAGTAAAATGGGCTGCTTCCTACCTTGGTTTGATAGATAATGTTCTAAGACTACCGTTGGTACCATTAACCGCTGAAAAAAGGGCAGTAGTTGAAAAAGAGTTGGATAAATTATGTTTGAAAGGTTTTGTATCATGATCAAGCTTACACTCTCTAAACAAAAAATATTCCAAATAATTCTTGTATCTATACTNGTTTTGCTGAATGGNTGCGGATGGCTTGGTTTGAGAGATAAGAGCAATGATTATTTACTTTCTGAAGAAATGGTTGATACTCAGATCCCGGATGGAATGAAGCATGTTAAACCTCTGNAACAACTGTATTCAATACCAGAGATAAATAATANNAATCAAATTTCTGNATCTTTTGANGTACCCCGACCNTTACCCGCATCAGAGAACACATTTGATCAACTTGTAAAGATTCAAAGCTTTGATGAGAGTCGTTGGATATTGATAAATATACCGCCGCGGGAGTTNTGGCCNAGATTAAGAAATGTGCTTAGCAGAAGCGGAGTGCCTGCTGAAACTGTTGATGGATATAAGGGGAAAATCGAGACATTTTGGGTGACTTTTAAATCGGATGACGAAAAATCTCATCGGTTTAAATTTGATGTATCTCCAGGTGTNCAACTTGATAGTACCGAGATACGAGTTGTTCATAATCAATCAAATCGTGGAGAGGAGAATAATGCGGAGTGGTCAAACCGTTCTGATAGTGACCAGCGCGAGCTTGATATGTTGACATTGATTGCAAATGACTTGGCAGCGTTGCAAGATTTTGCAAGTGTATCGATGTTAGCAAACGAAATCGGTGGTGATTCAAAGGTAAATATTATTAATTCAAATACTGTTAATCCTTATATTGAGATGAAATTAAACTATGACAGAGCTTGGGCTTCGGTTATTTATTCTGCTGAGAGAGGTGGCTTTACGACTCTTGATCGAGATAGAACACAAGGTACTATATTTGTGATTTATAATGAAGAGGGTAGTAAACGAGCCGGGTTCTTTTCACGTATTTTTGGGAGATCATCTGAATCCGATGAGTTGGGAGTAGAATATCATATTGTTGTCTCTGCTATTGATGAAAATGTAGAGATAAGAGTTCTTGATTCGAGCAATGGCAAACTTGAAAGGGCGATTACTCTGAGAATATTGACGGCTCTCCGAACCAATCTCTCTTAATTAATGCGATTCTCTATTTTGGCTAGTGGAAGTCAAGCCAACTGTGTTGTGGTTAATTCTAGAGGCACATATTTGTTGGTTGATTGTGGCCTTTCTCGAAATCAAATCGTTGAACATCTGTCCGATTTAGAAGTTAAAGTACAAGATCTTGAAGGAGTTTTAATTTCACATGAGCATTCAGATCATTGGGGAAGTGTTGAGTCCTTTGCTAAAACTTATGACTTAAAAATCTATATGACTTTTGGATCTGCCAAGGCAAGAAATGTACAGATTGATAATGTTTCTATNATTGAAATAAAGCCACAAAATAAGATAAAGATCGGTGAAATNGAAATTTTACCAATTACTGTTCCTCATGATGCAAAACAACCTGTTCAGTTTATACTTTCAGATAATAAAATTAATTTAGGATTTCTGACAGATACTGGNCGAATTACCCCATTNATTCTTGAAAATTACGATTCGTTNGATGGTCTACTCTTAGAATTTAATNATGACGAGCAAATGCTTAAAAANGGTAAATATCCAATTAAATTGAAGAGAAGGATTTCTNATGGATATGGTCATTTAAGTAATNGAGAAAGTATTGAATTCTTGAGGCGCATTAATATTCGNGACCTCAAGATANTAGTGGTNGGACACATAAGTGATAACAATAATACGTTGTCTAAAGTCACAGAATTACTGACAGAGGTTAATGGAGAATTTAAAAAGATTATCGTTCAAAAAGGAGAAAGCACGGGTTGGCTTTGTTTATAGGCGATTTTTTTAAAATACTTTGTAAATGCATCTTTTTGAATCATTATCTATTTTTCCACAGATAGCGCCGATTTTTAAATTTGATGTTAGATATATCGCGTAAGTCATTGATTTTAAGATTGCAGATATATAAGTAATTGATTTTAAACAAATAATACAACTGGTTAAAAATTGATCAATTTAAGATATATCGTTAACTTTTCGAGAGTTAGACTTTTGAACTACCGTTAATCCACAAAGTTATCCACAGAAAATGTGAGTAACTATTTCAAAAATTTTTCTATAAAAATTTAATGTACAAGTATATTTTTGTAAAACATGGGTAATATAGTTATCAAATGTCTATTTTTGAAAACAGAATCAAAGCTACGAGTCAAATATTAGGTGTTCTTCTATCTCAGCCTATCCTTGAGGAAAAGGTTTCAGAGATGGAAGGACTTAATGACTGTCCCGTATTTATTGATATAAATGATTTAAACTCTTTCGCAAATTCATTTGATAGAAGTCATGACTATTACCTATATTTTGCCGAAGATGGGCTATCACTGAAACCGTTTAATAAAAGTAAACACGGGAATATAAAAGTAGATTTTCTCGCAGGTAAGAATAACCATCGAAGAATTTACAGCACAAGTTATCGAAGCGATATTGCACGTGCATTCGCTATTTCGAGCAAAAATAAACCTAAAATTCTTGATTGTACAGCTGGTTTTGGGAGTGATGCATTTTCTCTTGCAAGTTTAGGTTGTGAGGTGAAACTTATCGAACGGAATCCTCTAGTCTATGCGCTTTTATATGATGGTATTCAACGTATGAAAATGGCAACACGTTCAGATAAACATTTTAAAAAATGCATTGATATTTCTTGCGAATATAATGATTCAATTTGTTACCTAAATGAGTCGAGTGATAATAAGAATTTTTTTGATGCAATTTATTTAGATCCAATGTTTCCGCCAAAGTCAAAAAACGCAAAAGCTAAAAAAGAAATGCAAGCTATTCAAAATATAATAGTCTTTGAGGGAGACTATGACAAGCTGTTGTCTGCCGCGCTTGAATCCAAAGCTAAAAGAGTTGTTGTAAAACGACCAGTCAAGGGCAGTTTCTTGTCAGATATAAGTCCAAGTTTTTCAATTAAAGCAAGGACGATAAGATACGATGTTTTTACAAAAAATGGTTAAATTTTTGTTGTGTGATTATGTAATCCAATTAACGTATGAAGATATACCTTTTCTAATTTGGAGAGTTCACTAAGGCTGATGTTTTCATTTGTTTTATGAATTGACTGATTGGTGGGACCGAATTCAATAACCTCACATTCTAATTTTTTTAAAAATCTTCCATCTGAGGTTCCGCCTCCCATTGAAAACTTTGGACTAATTTCTATTTCCTCTATCAGTGTTTTTTCTATTATTGCTGATAACGTTCCGGGTTCTGAATAAAAAGGATCAGCATTATGTGTCCAGAAAATCTCAAATTTTAAGTTGTTTTGTTCTAATTCTTTAATTACTTTATCTTTAATCTTCTCTGCCGATGTCTCAGGAGAGAATCTTAAGTTAAATTGGAAGCTAATATCTCCAGGAATTATATTTTCAGCACCTGCATCTGAATTGATGTTAACGATTTGAAACGAGGTTTTAGGGAAATTGCTATCGCCATTATCCCATTTCTCTCTTAACAACCTCTCTATTAAGGGTATNGCCGAGTGAATTGGATTCGACGCATTATCTGGATAAGCTACATGACCTTGNTTACCTTTTAGANATACTTTGCCNGTGATTGACCCCCGTCTTCCATTTTTNATGGTATCGCCAAATATNNNTGAGGAGGTAGGTTCNCCAACAAGACACCATGTNGGAAAAATATTAGAATCTATNANCCAATCAACCACTTTTTTTGTACCATTTTCTGCCTTACCCTCCTCGTCACCAGTAATCAGAAGACCTATTCTAATAGAAGGCTCTGGATATAATTTGAGGAACGTTTCAGCAGATGCAAGCATGGCGGCAATGGAACCTTTCATATCTGAGGCACCCCGGCCATATAGTTTGTTATCACGAATTTGCGCCTGAAAAGGATCAGAGTCCCACTCGGAATTGTTACCTNCGGGAACAACATCTGTATGCCCTGCAAAGACAAATAATGGTCCCTGCGAACCNTTTANAGCGAAGAAATTTGGTACATCTCCGTACTNTAATAANTTTATTTCAAATTCAAGCTCCTTNAGCTTTTCTATCAAATAGTTCTGGCAACCTTTATCGTTGGGTGTTACTGATTTAAAAGAGATTAAGTCTTTTAATAAGTCGATTGATTCCCACCTCATTTGTTTAGTCATGATGACGTTCTGTATATCGTTATTATCAAGAAATTTTGTCTTTAGCAGCATTAATTTTTGCTGCNAGATANTCACTGCCGCCTCGATCAGGATGTAGTTTTTGGATTAAGCTTNTATGAGCCTTCGATATCTCACTTTTTGATGACGGCTTTTCTAATCCTAATATTGCATATGCCTCNTCNTCTGATAGATCATTNATATTTGCAGATGACANGTTTTCNTCTGCATGATCGNTGGTTTTNCCATTAACTGCCATGTAACCATANAGAAGTGCATAAGATTCTTTATCATTAGTTTTGCAATAGGCCGACAATTCACTTAACTGCTGAGCAGTCAACTCGGAGAGTGATTTGCCAGAGTACTCTCCATCGTTGACATAACCATTCATTTCCATCGTCGAAAAGTTGATATCCATAGTTAATGTTTTNGTTTTAAACTTCGAGGGACGTGGTTTTAAACCCCCGAAAATTCTCATTAGAGGCAATACTCGTCTTGCCCATCTGAATAAGAATGTAAAGATTGGGACCACCGCTGTAATTGCGGCACCTAACCAATGTAGTCGCCCTGTAGCGGCCAATAAAATAGTCGTTATGAGAACAGCAATGAAGCCAGATTTCCAGAGAAANGACCTCCTTTCTTCTTCAGGAAGGNTNTTCACACGTCTCATCCAGATCCAGCTAANGACAATAAGAGAAATAAGGAGAATAATATACATAAGTCTTGATGTNCTTAAATAACAAATTACCTAGTGTTATTTATTACTTGCCCTTTTCTTCATAATGGGACGGAGCTTTTCAGCCATCGAGAGGATCCCATCTTTTGTAGTTTCCCAGTCGATGCATGCGTCAGTTACCGAGACTCCATACTTTAATTGTGAGAGGTCGTCGGAGAGCTTCTGATTGCCTCCTTCCAAGTTGCTCTCAACCATAACTCCCACGATTGATTGATTACCGTCCAATATTTGGTTGCAGATATTTTCCAAGACCAGGGGTTGAAGATTGTGATCTTTATTTGAATTGGCATGACTGCAATCAATCATTATATTTTTATCAACACCAGCTTTTGAGAGTTCTTGTTCGCATATCGAAACACTAACAGAGTCATAATTTGGCTTTCCGTTTCCACCTCTGAGAACAACATGAGCATGTGGATTGCCTTTAGTTTTTATCACAGAAACTTTCCCATCCGAGTTAATACCAAGAAATCTGTGTGGCTTCGCTACAGATTGTAGAGCGTTTATAGCAACAGTAAGACTGCCATCAGTTCCATTTTTGAATCCAAT
>PALW01000051.1 GCA_002710745.1 Porticoccaceae bacterium | reverse complement strand
TGATTACGTTGTTGGGTGAGTCGACGGTTGAGGTTGATCAGAATGCCTCTTATACCGATGCGGGTGCAACTGCCACTGATGCGGTGGATGGTTCGGTAGAGGTAGTTACCTCAGGTTCTGTGGATACAAATACTGCAGGAGTTTACACGTTAAACTATTCAGCAACGGATAGTTCTGGGAATGTTGCAACTAGTTCGCGCGAGGTAACCGTCAAAGAGGGTATTGTTACGTTTATCGTTACGGCGGACTACAATGGTGGTTGGCTTTATATCATTGACGGTGTCGTTAAACCTGAATTAACCTTGGAAATTGGGACTACTTATACGTTTAAATATCCATCAAACCACCCGCTTAGATTTTCTATTACCAGCGATGGAATTCATAATGGTGGAAGCGAGTACACTCAAGGAGTTGATACATCTGTGAATGGGCAAATTACTATAAGTATCACTTCATCAACAGTAAATACGTTATATTATTACTGCCGACTCCATGTAAATCAGGGTGGAAAAATTAATGTTGAGTGATTTCACGCAAAATTATTTAGTGAAAGTTAAACACCCCTGGTGATAGAATTTTCACCTATTTTTTAGAGGTGTCAACGATTTTTCATGCTTAGACGTTGTCTTTAGTATAACATTTTATGTAGCCTATTATTGCAACTATCCTTGGAGAGCTTCTATGTCCTTAGAAACAGATAATTCAGGTCATAATGACCATGCTTCTACACAATCTCAACCTAACCGTATATTGCCTTTCGAATTTCGAGGTAATGGTGGGGAATATTTTAAAATATGGATTGTAAATGTATTGTTGACCCTTGTAACACTTGGAATTTACTCTGCGTGGGCTACCGTTAGAAACAATCGTTATTTTTACTCAAATACTTTTGTTGATGACGTTTCGTTCGATTATCTTGCAAAGCCATTGCAAATATTGAAAGGTCGCGTGATAGCGGTTGGTCTTTTTCTTATAATAGTTGGCATAGCTACGATTTCTCCGACATTGGTAGCGCTTATTTATTTAATATTCGCCGTGGCAGCACCTTATATTTACAACCAGGCGGTCGCCTTCAAGATGCGAAATACAGCATACCGGAATCTTCAATTTAGATTTTATGGGAGCTATGGAGAAGCTTTTAAAGTTCTAATTGCTTGGCCAATTGGAGCAGGTATAACTGCTGGCCTTCTTTATCCCGTAGCATTAAGGGAATTGCATGAATATAGAGTGAATAAGTCGGCTTATGGAACAACTCGGTTTAATTTTTCCGCTTCGGCTAACGATTACTATAAAATATTTGGTATTGGTGTTGCTATTATATTATGCCTTTCCGGAATTGTTGTAACCTTGCTGAGTGGCTTGATGGCCTTGCAGGGGAAAATTTTACTTGGATTTTTGTTCAGTTATTTTTTCGCGATGCTTTACTTTACGGTCTCTCTTACTAACCTGATTTTTTCAAATGTTTCGTTGAAAGAGCATAGTTTCAGTGCCAAGTTGACGGTAATTGAATACGCTAAAGTCATGATAATTAATCTAGTTTTGATCACGTTAACGTTGGGTCTGTATATTCCTGCAGCTAAGATTAGGATGATGAAATACATGACAAGTTGCATGGAGCTTCATGCCCAAGGATCTTTGGAGGATTTCGTTGCCGCTGAGAAAGAGTCTGTAAGTGCTCTTGGCGAACAACTTGGTGAAGTTTTCGATTTTTCAGCATAATCAATGGTAATTGAAGGCTTTTACTTAGATGGCATAACCTCTAAAAGAGTGCCTGCGCGCTTAGAAATTCTATCTCGTCATCAACAAAGATTGGCCATCACTAATCAAGCTAATAACGATCAGTTATTCTGTGTTAAGTTAGTTCAGTTAGAAATAAGTTCCCGACTGGGTGGTGCACCGAGGACATTTGCTTTTGAAAGTGGAGCGCAATTTGTAACTAATGACAATGATGGTGTTGATCAACTATTGAAAGCGTTAAAACCAGGTATTGCCCCTTCAATATTGCATACGCTAGAGAAAAATTTTATCTTAATAGTATTTTCTGTTATCACCACCATAATGGTAGTCGGGTCAGTTACTGTTTATGGTATCCCAAAAGCTGCTAAATATATTGCGTTCAATATGCCGAAATTTGTGGTTAAGCAATTCGAAATGGATATGGTGATTCTTGANAAGACTATGTTTAGGCCGTCCAAACTTTCTATAGAGCGTAGAAGCGATATNAAACGCTTTATCAATCCTTATATTCAGGAGTATATATCCGATCCCGACACCTATCTTGAGCCGCGTTTAGATTTTAGATCAGGTATGGAAGCGAATGCATTTGCTTTGCCTAGTGGCCAGATTATTTTTACAGATTCATTAGTTGATTCTGTNGAGAATGATAATGAGCTGGTTGCTGTATTCTTTCATGAATTAGGTCATCTCAAGGAAAAACACATGATGCGTCGGTCACTGCAAGATGGCATTGTTGCCATTATGGTGTTTTTCACTATCGGCAATCTCGATGCANTAGAGATTGTCAGCGCTATACCTGCACTCCTAGCGGATATGTCNTATTCTCGTGATTTTGAGCGTGAAGCTGATTTATATGCTTTGCAAAAGATGACTCAGAATGGTGTCGATTTGGATTATTTTCGGGATGTCATGAAACGACTGTCAGAGGGAACGTCTGATCTTGATAAACCTGGTTCCACGGGAACTGATTGGCCTGAAGATCTTAAAGTGCCTGAATTTTTGAAGACCCATCCAGGATGGAGAGAACGTCTTTTATTGGTTGATGAATTCCAGACGTCTGCCGANCAGTAACTTTAACAAAAAGCAACATATTGAATCGATGTTTCATAAGACACAGATTTGTTTATTGATTCGAGANTTTTATCTAATCCGACAATTGAACCATGTTTTTNGGCCATGGATCCTTAAATGTATGGCCTGCATTCCAAAGATNGATTTCTTTATCCGATAGGAAACATGATTTTANTGCTTCGGTGAAACGGTCAACGTGGGACTTATCGCCAATGACTGTAATGTCACATTTTCGATCACCAAACCGCCCTTTCTCTTTTTCGATTATGTNTTTAAGCATAGAGATTTCCTCNGCAGACATAACAGAATTTTCATCTTCTAAAAATCCTGTTCTCCATAATCCAACGATTTCAAGACTTATCCCACCANCAGCCTGATTCCATAATATNGAATATTTGTCACGACTTGCTAGCCAGAAAAATCCTTTGCTTCTATAGATTTTTTGNTCAAGGTACTGATGACAAACGGACCAAAGCCTTTCAGGATGAAAGGGACGATCGTCTTTTATTACTCGGGTTGCTAAATCATANGGTCTTTCATTCAGAGTATCTGAATCCAAAATAGGCTTTAACTCATCAATCAGTTGAGCCACATTAAAGTAGTTATATTCTTGAAGATGAAATAGNGACTTNATATCCACTTTNCCAAAATGAACTGANTGNACTGCAGNANAAGGATTTATATTNTTTATANCTTTTGTGATAGAAGATATCTTNCTCTCTATGATNCGGTCAGTTTTGGTNAGGAAGACGTGACTGCTGAACATCANTTGCTCTACCAATAANTTGANTGTGTCTCGCTTTCCAGNGGCCATATTGTTTTGCATTCTAGATATGAGAGCTTTNCCATCATCAAAATCTTGATGAAGCNTAAGGCTATCAACGAGTGCGAAAACNGCAGAAAGCTTTACTTTATTCTGATTTTTAAAANACTCAATAAGAGGNAAAGGATGACAGCTCCCAGATGTNTCNATTACGATCAGTTTAGGATNTTGATTTGNNAGTAGTTTCTTAATNGCTTTATCAAGTTTCNGTATNCCTNTTTTACTGCTNAGNACACAGTTGGATATGGAANCTAAAATTTGACTGTTTTCCTCTACCGCACCCGTGCTTCCNANAAGTTCGCCATCCACATCCAATTCGCTCATATCGTTTACAATCGCACTAATAGGAATTCCCATCTTCTTTGATTGAGCAAGGAGATTTCTAAACAAAGTGGTTTTGCCTGAGCCGAGAAAGCCATTAAGAATAATGACAGGTTTAACTCTTGATTTTTTCACTCAGAATCTACTTTTAGTTTTGAACGCCTTGATACCATATAGGNGAAGTCCATGCCATTTCTCTTATTATTTTTGGATAATCATCTGACTTGCAAACCTCCGGGCGGGATTCTACTGCGATTTTATCGCAGTCATAGGTATGCCAACGTGGTGAGGGTAATTCTACGGCTCTTAAATAATAGTATGTTGACTGAGTGGGCTGAAATTCTTTGTCTGTGTGTACAACACATATTTCATCAGAACCAGTTGGAAATTCGGCGATTGAGATTACCTTATTATTTAGATTGCCCTCGGTATCTAACCAACCTTTGATTAATTGCAAAGACTGAAGTTTTGAACTTTCAAAGTCTCTAACAGCATGAGCTAGAAATTTTGGTACTCGATTCAAGTCTTTATTGGGTGCAAGGTCACTACCCATTGGGACTGCATTTTTGTATGCTTCTGCAATCATCTCTGGATTAGCGCATANATTCTCATCAAGNNTCCACCCACCAAAGAGTCTTGGTTTTATTCGTGGACCAGAAGTTCCAAATACTTCTTTGCGTAACATTGCATCAAAGATTGCATCTCTCGTATTTTCAGTTGCCCATACGCCTGCTAAACCACCAGGATTAGAGTCAATNGCCGTCGTGAGNGGCAGTCCTAGCTGGCCAAAACCNAGACGTCCGAGAGGNGTATCCTCTCCACTCACCGAACCATTCCAATCAGATTCTTTTACTGCTCCAGGGGTTGCCGAATGGTTGTCTGTAGCCGCGATAATGCCTAATTTTATCGGATTCACACCAATATTTTCCTCTTCTTGCAAACCAATCAGCAAAGATGATCTTAAAAAATCAGTTGCATCAATGCATCCTGCACCTAAAATACCTCTATTACCGGGGATTTTAGGTTCGCACTCTTCGGTTGGTATTTCTGTTTCTCCAACACCCTCTACGAGTTGACCACGCTCTATGGATAGAGCCTTGAGCACCCTAGGCTTTCCAATTTTACGAATTGCCTCAATGTCGCATAGTTCATCAGGTTGGCCAAGAACGCTGGTCAGTCCATTAACGCATTCTGAAGTGCCTTTGTGTTGGAAGATCTCCATAATAGGCTCACGCCGCAGTCGGTGTTGAGCATAGTCTTGTTTTACTTTTTTATTGTTGGGGAGTTTTCGGTAGGGTGCCATGCGTCCATTCGACAGATTTGTATTGTGCGGAATGGTTAAGTAATCGCATTCTTGTTTAGTGTCACAAACTTCATCAAGCTTTTGCCAAAGCATACTGTCTAAAGGTGCATCAATGTAGGTTATTGGTAACTTTGGGACTGATGACCCTCTAAAGATAACATTTCTATGATAGCTTGAATTACCCGGCGAGCCAGTATATTCATAGCCTATAAAGCTCGTAAATTTACAAGGATCATTTGCTTTATCAGCTGCATGACGGATATCTGTCCATGGTGATATGGCTTGCTCTTCGCATAATTTTCCAGTCTCTCCACATANTTCGACAATTCGTTTGGGTGTTTCTCGAGAGATGATTTGCCCAAACAACATCAATGGTGAGCCTTCGGAAGCACGATATTGTTCTTTGCAAAAGTCAGTGTTATAGAAATCTGATTCTTGCTTGGTGCACATTGACCACTCACCTAAAAATTCACCGTGGTCTGTCACCGCCAGAAAATCTAGAGGACGATCTATTTTAAGACGACCGAGGGGGATCCCATGTGAATTAAGAGGGAAAAACTGTATCTCCTCACCTCGAGCAAAACGGTTTGCGTCCTCTGGCGTAGCTCCTAAATTTCCTGCAACTGCATCAAAAGAATAACTTGTATGAACATGTAAATCCCCAAAAAAAGCATCCATATTTGGATTTCTATTGGGGCATTCTCCATCTGTTAAGATGTTCAGATCAGGACTAGTTATAATGACTGTATCTTGTTTTAACTTGATTTGTGGTTTCGTATCATCGCAACCAACAATAAATATCATTAGAAATATTAGAGCGATCAATCTAGTCTTCATACTTGTGACACGCAAAAATAGCAGCGCTTAGTTAAGGGTCGAAGCCGCAAGGTAGTATGACATCACTCCACAATTACAGAGACTTGATTTGTCGCTCCCGGCGCGAAGCAATTCATCTTGTACGTGGATTCGGGCTTTTTCGAGACGCTTCATGGATCGAGCAGTAAAGGGCCCATCGCCAAGGTCAAGTTCAAAGAATTTCTCTCCTTTGCCTGCCGCACGGATACTCTCCGCAGCAAATCTCTGATAATGGTTTATGGCATAGTCAAAAATCGGCAAAAGACTTTCTGGCAGTTGGTCATCAGGTTTCCAATGGTCTTTTGATTTCGCACCTGACCAGACGCGCTCCACATAATCTTCCATAATTGGTAAATGCTGGCCTACCCAACTTTTTGGTTCTGGATCTAAGAGAAAGTGTGCAACGAAGGGACCAACCAAAGCAAAGTCTCCAAGACAAGCCCGATCACCTAAGAGGAAGTTGTTATCTTTAAGATGCGCAACGAGCAGTTGCAGCAGCCGCTCAAAGTCAGCTTTGATCGCTTTGCTTTTTTCCGGTCCAGCACCCTGTACTTCACAAGCGGCAGCACCGAACGATCCATGAATAATTTCACCAAAATTTTCTATTTGTGCTTTTTCATCATTATTTAGTTCAGCATCGATATGTTTGCCCAGCAACACATTACTACCAAAGCGTCTTCCTGTAACTACAACATTATCTGGATAACACCACCTGGAGTGTAGAGCGTGTCTTGGATACCAGTGATTGAAAAAGTCTTCCAAAATAAAGCATGCTCCTCTTTGCGCAGGGCTTTCTGGAATCACTGGACATTGCTTGAACCGATCATTTAAAAAAGGACCAATACTTATCGTGTCGTTAAGCATCCAGCCATCAGGTGTTTTTAAGATAGGAATAAAATGGGTTCCAACACGAGCATTAATAGCAGCTGATTTTTCTTGACTCTTGATCTCCCATTGATAGGGAATGGATTGATAGCATAACTGCGCTTCTAGCTTACGTGTAAACATGCTTAGCTCTTGGCCTATGAGCGTATAGATACCTTGATACATGCAGTTAATCTCCATTATGTTAATTTAAAATCTTAAATATAGCATACTACATTTTAAAGTCTTGGCCGGTTCTTAATATCCCGGCAAATGATGTTCGCTCAACTCGAGCAGACAACAGTACCCTCATAAGTTATATTGGTTTCGATTAGATAGCAGGTACGCCTAAATTTTTGTATCGACAATTTTTTAATCAAAATCTTTTGAGTCATGCCTTTCAGCTAGGCGCCTAGATTCATCTCCCCAGACTCGGTTAACCCTGAGTCCTCTCTGCACTGCAGGGCGACTTTGAATCTTATCAGCCCACCTTTTTACATTAGTATAAATGCCAACATCTAAAAATTCTTGAGCATTATAAAGTGCGCCCGAAACTAGTGTGCCATACCAAGGATGAGTTGCCATATCTGCGATAGTATATTCATCGCCAACAAGATACTCTCTTGTCTCTAAGTTTCGCTCTAAAACATCGAGTTGCCTTTTTACTTCCATAGCAAATCGATTGATTGGATACTCATACTTTTCTGGCGCATAAGCATAAAAATGTCCGAAGCCTCCACCAAGGAACGGCGCACTAGCAACTTGCCAGAACAGCCATGACAGACATTCTGCATNCCGGGACTCATCTTTCGGTATAAATTCATTAAATTTTTGTGCTAAATGAAGCAGCATGGCACCTGATTCAAATATTCTTATCGGTTGATCTGAGCTTCGATCCATTAAAGCCGGAATTTTAGAATTGGGGTTTATATCTACAAAGCCACTGCTGAATTGGCCTCCCTCGCCTATATTTATCAGCCACGCATCGTATTCGGCACCTTTATAACCAAGAGCAAGTAGCTCTTCAAACATTACTGTTACTTTTACTCCGTTTGGAGTGCCGAGAGAATAAAGNTGAAAAGGATGTTTGCCAACGGGAAGTGTTTTGTCATGGGTGGGGCCGGCAATTGGACGGTTAATAGATGCAAACTTCCCACCGTTTTCTTTATCCCATTTCCAAATTTTTGGAGGCACGTAACTGTTTTTACTCATTCTTGTATCCTCTTATTCTCAGTTTTCTGAAATATGATTTAAAACGAAAGTTGTCTTTCGATAATTGTTTTATAGCCTGTTTTATTTGCATTAGCTATTGTCTCGATTTCAGGTTCTTTAGTGCTAATGTCGCCTAGCATAGTTAAACATAAATGAGCATCATTGTGACTGTTAAGCGTCGTCATGTCATTCATCCATCTTTTGATATTTGGGAATGATTCGAAATCAAAAAGGTTCGTGAACTCAGGTTTTAGCTGACCAATTTCCGAGTATGCCATGAAATCGGCAATTGAGAGATATTCGCCNGCAATAAATTGGTCGTTGGCAAGCCAATATTGCTCCAGGGTTTCAAGAGATCGCNTAAAAGATCTNTTTGCTGTCTTCAAGAGCACTTCTGGGAATGCAAGATCTTTTCGNACACTAGGGGCAAAGTAGCCAAGAGCCGCATCTCTTATTCCTCGATGGTGAGAATGCAAGTACCAGTCGATTTTTGAACATTTAATTGGGTTATTTGGATAGAGATCTTCCCATTTATGTTTGCGGCATAAATATATTAAAATTGCACTCGCTTCTGCCATCGATACACCATTCGTTTTATCTTCCAGAAAAGGTATTGTTCCATTGGGATTTTTGCATAAAAATGCAGGATTACGAGTGCCTATAGGCCCCTTAGATCCGGGATTCATAAGTATTAGGTCAAAGAGTTTTTTCTTATGCAGTAGCACCCAGATTACTGCTCTTACTGGTTGCGATAAGGGAGTACCGTAAAGCTTTAGATCAGAATTATCTTTCTTCATTGAAGATTTTAACCTCGAGGGTATTTTATATAACTGCTAAAAATTTGCTCCACTTCATCGACCACACCGATACTTTCCAAAATTATTTTTTTATTGTCATTCAACATAATATTTGAGGTATCAAGTCCAGCACACCGTTTCATCGCTGCCTCATTTCCGCTCCAGAGCATGCATGCTACTAAACGAGGCAGACGCTCTGTTTTCACATTCATTTGGAAATCTTTGCTAAGGTACTCCGTTAATATGTTTTCATAACTTGCATTGATTGCGAGCAAATAATTATCATTCATTAACGATATTGNCGATTTCAGTGCCTGTTTCTTATATTCGCCAAAACCTAGGTTAGACAAGTATGAGACTGATGACTCTATCCAGTCACGCCAGATTTGGAATGTTGACTTACTTGNAAAATTTTCATGAANCCGGNTTTTAANNTCGCGAGTTGCCACTTCCGCCGCCACCAAAGCGAGCTCTTCCTTATTCTTAAATTGTTTATANAGTGTTTGAACATGCACTCCAGCATGCTCCGCGATTTCATGTAAAGGGGTATTTGGATATCCATTTCTTGAAAAAGTGATAGCGGCCGCCACTGCGAGTTTTTCTCTATTTAAGTTCTTCTTATGAGTTCGTTTAGGATATTTAAGTNACATGAGCTCTGTGTTTTGAATTCCAAATATATAATCTGTTTATAGGCTAACTGCTTAATTCTTTTAATGGATATGCTGTAATAACCACCCANTTANAAAATAAAATAGGCTATAGCACAAAAATATAGTNCATAAATTGACCAAGTCCAAAGTCAGTTGAAAGATATATGNGNTTGCTATAGTTTACTACATTAATTGATTCAAATGTTTCAAAGCTTGGCTCATAAGGTCTTAAATATTATGAAACCACTTGTAAATGAAAGTGAGCAAATAAAATCATCAGATATAGCTTTTCTTCTTTTTCTAAGTCTAATTAATGTCATAAATTTCATTGATCGTCAGCTTCTCATAAGCTTTGCAAACTGGATTAAGCCTGAGTTAAATCTTTCTAATTTTGAATTTGGCTTGCTAGCAGGTCTTGTATTTATATTTTTCTATGCGGTGATGGGATTATTTATGGGCGCTATTGCCGATCGAGTGAATAGAACCCGTCTTATAGCTTTTGGCTTAGGCCTTTGGAGTGTGTTGACCGTTTTTTCGGGAGCGGCTAAAGGTTTTTTAAGTTTGGCTATACCTCGAATGTTTATCGGCGTTGGTGAATCTACTTTAACACCGGCTGCATTATCTTTATTGGGTGATAGATTTCCCGCTAGATGGCAGGGTTTAGTGGTAAGTATTTATGGTATGGGTGTTTCTATTGGATTGGGNCTAAGTTTGTTTATTGTTGCTTATCTNGAACCTATATTTGGTTGGCGGGGCTGTTTTTATTTATTAGGTAGTATTGGTGTTATGATGGCGGTAGGTATGCTGTTTATAAAAGAAACTCCGCGCAAGCAACCCATAATAAACAACACAAGTATTTTACATGATTTATCTTTTACGAAGGTTTATAGAGATTTAAAAGTTTTACTATCGGCTTCTCCTTCGTTGACGGCAACTTTGTNAGGCACGGTAATATTTGCTTTACTCCTCGGTGCAACAAGTTTTGAACAGCTTTGGTTTGCAGAAGAGCGTGGATTTGATAGAAGTGTTATTGCTCAGAAAACTGCAGGTATTGCAATATCAGCTGGGATACTTGGTAATTTAGTCGGCGGTTATGGAGGTGACATATTCCTGAGATGGAGCGGAATAGGACGACCATATTTCTTAGCTTTAGTTATGTTGCTTTTAGCACCTTTCATTATNACTTACCGTTTTATAGATCCAGACAATATATTTTTCTGGGCTGGAGTTTTTGCTATGTACTTTCAAATAGGCTGTCTTTATGGCCCTGCTTTTGGAACTATTCAGGACCTTGCNCCTTCAAATAAAAGAGGCATTGTGGTTGGTTTTGCTGTTCTCCTTATTCAGATATGTGGTGCCGCCTTAGGTGCAGTGACTGCCGGATTAATGATCGATATCTTTACAAAATATGGGTTTTCACAACCTTACTCAATAACTTTATTAATTTTTACAGCAATATCTTTGCTAGCCATCCCTATTTTTGTCTTTGCTGGCAGAAGGTTTGAGAGAGATAGACAAAAGATGAAGGAGTTATAGCCAGTTTTGATATGCTCATACTATTATCTGCTCAGGAGTCATGCTCCGAGTGCTTTTCTCTGTACTGATTTTAGCNACTAAGAGANTGTTGGCTCAGAGATTACNCTTGAGCGGGCATGCGAAATTGCTCGCGCAACACACGCTTTAAAACCTTACCAGCAGGATTGCGCGGGATTTCATCGACAAATTCCACACTCTTTGGCATTTTGAATTTTGCAAGTTTGCCGTCACAATGATCCAGAATTTTCTGAGCATCGAGACCCTCGTCAGACCTCACGACCACAGCCAGCGGCGTTTCGCCCCAGCGTTCACTATGCTGCCCAATGACAGCGACTTCGGCAACACTAGGGTGCGCAAGAATAACATTCTCGATCTCCGCAGGATAGACGTTCTCACCACCTGAAATCAGCATATCCTTTACACGATCAATGATGTAGATGTAACCATCTTCGTCGCGAGTCGCCAAATCGCCAGTTTTCACCCAACCGTCTACCAAAGTCTCCTGAGTGGCTTCCGGCTGATTCCAGTACTCTTTCATAACGTGACGTCCACGGATCAATATTTCGCCGGGGACTTTGTCCGCCACTTCCTGCATATTGTCATCAACGAGCATAACATCGGTATGAAAAAACGCCTTGCCTGTAGAGCCTGCCTTTGTTATTGCATCGGAACCATCCAGCAGACAACCTGGGCCACAGGTTTCAGTAAGTCCATACGCTTGGTGGACTTCTATCCCCAAACTGCTGTACTGCTCAATNCTGGTCACTGGCACTGGTGAGGCNCCAGATAATATCCAGCGNAGTTGGCTGTAATCGTATTTTTCTTTGTTNGACACCTGCCACATAAAATTTAGCATTGCGGGTACCAAAAGTGCNCATGTAATCTTTTCCTGCTCAAANGTTTCCCAGATTTTCACCGGATTGAATTCTCGACAAATTACAGTGGTCGTACCTCCATAGATATTGGTGATTACTGGGGTGAGTGCACCTATATGAAAAATAGGCAGAACAGACAAGAAACGGTCGCCACGTCGAAAATCATTGCAAGGGATCGCAGTGGCCTGACCGGCAAGACAGGTATCGTGAGTATGCACAACGCCCTTTGGTATGCCCGTAGTGCCGGCGGTATACATAATGTAGATCACGTCACCGTCGCGAGCGCCAGTTTTGGGCTCCTTGGTGCTTGATGCCGCGGCTTCAGTATCATAGTCGCAGGCGAAATCGAGTAATGTATCGCCTCCAGATTGGAACCAACTGCGCAGGGCTGTTTTGTCACCGCGGCTGCATAGCTCAGCGGCGATTCCCGAAAACTCCCCACCAAAAATTAATACCTGCGTTCCTGAGTCCGCGAGAATAAATTCTAGCTCATCTGCGACCAGACGCCAATTAAGAGGCACAAGCACAGCTCCAATTTTTGCAATAGCAAAAAAGCTCTCAACGAATTCTACCCCGTTCATGAGAAGTAGCCCAACTCGGTCCCCAGGGGTCACACCTTCTGCCAATAATCGATTGGCGATACGATTACTGCGCCGATTGAGCTCTTTATAGGTAAACCTACGATCCCGTTCGACTTCTACGACTGCTTCTACATTAGGCGTCAAAAATGCGCGTTTACTTAAAAGCAATCCAATATTATTTTCCACGATATACGTCTCCTTGATGAACTAGCTATAACTACAAATTTCAACCATCAAAAATAGGCGATTGATTGACTATTTTCCGTAAATTTTCCTATTAGGAGCAGTAACACCACCAAAATTACTTTAACTCCTAGCCACACAATTACCTGATTTCAAAGATCAGACCTCAGTGATTTGTTGGAGGCGACTCCATCGCCACCTTTCTTGTATTGTCGTCGTCGCTCTTTACTGAACTTATCGATTTCATCTTTGGGCACACCAAAGGAGATACCCCGCTCAACACCCGGCCGGCCGCGTATACGATTAACCCATTCAACTACACGGGGCTTGGTGGTAATATCAACCTTAGCCCACTTGTAAGAGCGCACCCAGCACCAGGTGGCTATATCGGCGACAGTGTATTGACTTCCGCAAAGGTAAGCGTGCTTTGTCAGCTGATAGTCGATCACCGACACCAGCCGTAAAGCTTCCTTCCCGAATCGCTCCATAGGGTGCGCTTTTTGCTTATCAGTGGCGTCTGTGATGTAGCGGGTGTAGGAAAGCTTATTACCAAACACTGGTCCGATATTGGCAGACTGCCAGTAGAGCCACGGAATGACATCCCAACGTCGCTCATTGGTAGGAAACAGATGCGATGGAAAAGTTTCACCTAGGTATTGTAAAATCGCACAGCTTTCAATAATCGAGCGACCATTGTGCACCAGAGTCGGTAGTTTTTGATTGGGGTTTATAGCGATATATTCCTCGGTGTACTGATGACCGCTCAGATCAACCGTGTGCACATTTATTTCTGGCAACTCGACGCCAGCTTCCTTCAGCTCCTCGAGCATAATGGTAATCTTCCACCCGTTGGGCGTGGGGCCGGTATGTACTTCTAGGCTCATTTCAACTCCCCATTTTTTTAATGGCCACCCTAGCTTAACCCCATATTGAGCATTAGCATTAGTCTTTTCTCTGATCCTCAGTCACGAATCCTAAAACTTTAAAAGGCTTGGAAACATAAAAATCGCGTTAAAATATATATGCATAATTATTCGGTTCAAAAAAACCAAACGACCAAAGTCTTACTAGACGATTGAATGAATATTTTCCATGAGTCTTCGCATGTCTAGATAAGCTCTCGCAAGCTACCTGTGCTTCAATATGCGATACCCAAGTAAATTTGCTGAACGTGTTGAAGACGGGATAATAGTTATTTGGTAAAATCACGGAATAACAATAAACTCTAATGGAGCAGGTGCTAATGGCACTGAAGGAATTTGAGCTCTCCTCAGAGCCATGGCAAGGTTCTATCCTAATGTACGGGGAGTCATGGAAAATATTCATTCAATCGTCTTTTCGCTTGATTACTTAAAAAAAATTGCCCACTTTACGGAGAGCTTTATGGCCGCAGCTGTTATATATGACTTGACTCATGGAATTGCCACGCTGACTCTTAATCGGCCTGACAGCAAAAACTCGCTCAGTGTCGAATTAATGGATGCGCTGGGCGACAATCTTACCAAAGCCATAAGTGATCCAGGAGCGCGGGTCATTATGCTCACCAACAACGGCAACACCTTTTGCGCTGGCGCTAACCTAAAAGATCCGAATTCAAATGAAGTGTCTCGTTATAGCCTTGTCGAGATCTTCAACCTCATGCAGAGCTCACCCAAACCTATCGTTGGGCGTGTTGCTGGACACTGTATGGGCGGTGGTGTTGGCCTAGCGGCAGCTTGTGATATTTCCATTGCCGCTGATGATGTACTGATCGGTTTCACCGAGGTGCGTATTGGCGTCGCCCCGGCAATCATTTCCGTCGTATGCCTGCCTAAAATGCGCTATAGCGATGCCATGGAGTTATTTCTTTCGGGCGAGCGCATTCCGTCTACCCGCGCAGCGGAGATTGGCCTGCTGAACTATGCCGTTCCGGCCGCAGAACTCGATTTAAAGATCAATGACTTATTGGACAAACTGAGCCGTGGCGGCCCTATTGCACTGGACAAGTGTAAGCAATTGGTCGTGAAGGTACCGCATATGCAGCGGGACGAGGCCTTTGAATGGACTTCCGCCCTGATCAACGGACTATTCCGCTCAGAAGAGGCTGCCATTGGCGTCAAGGCCTTTCGAGAACGCGAAGACGCCCCTTGGGTGCCACAAAAATAAACTATAGATCAGGATACAAGACTATGCCTATATTACGCAGTAAATTGGATACACGCTCCCCGGCATTTGAAAAAAAACGCGATGATATGCTGGAAATGATAGGTGAAATTGACGAGCTGCTGGATGCAGCAGCATTAGGTGGCGGTGAAAAAGCTACCCAGCGGCTGATATCCAGAGGCAAATTACCGATGCGCGAGCGTGTTGCACTGTTGCTGGACCCAGATACCCCCTTCCTAGAAATTAGCCCGCTGGCGGGGCACTTGACCCTTTGCAACTTAGGCGGCGGTGCGCTCGTAGGTATCGGCATTATCTCCGGCACTGAATGCGTGATCTCTGCCAATGATCCGACCGATATGGGCGGAGCGATGACCACCGTATCCGCCAAAAAAATGATACGTGCTATCGAGATAGCTAGGGAGAATCGCCTTCCTTACGTGCAGATTATCGAATGTGCGGGTGGCGACCTGCGACGCGGCGGAGACAAAGTTGACCCGGACTATTTATTGCGCGCGGAAATGGAGCACTTCGGCGAGTCAGGAAGAATTTTTTACGATATTACTGAGCTTTCAAAACTAGGTATCCCCACGATATCGGTGGTTTGCGGGAGCTCAACCGCTGGGGGTGCTTATATGCCCGGTCTTTCCGAATACAATATTTTGATTAAAGAAGGCGCTCAAGTATTTCTCGCGGGTCCTCCATTGCTCAAAGTCGCTACTGGCGAAATAGCCACCGCTGAAGAGCTTGGAGGTGCAGAAATGCATGCTAGCAAAAGCGGTCTAGCAGACTACCTAGCGGAAAATGAAACCGAGGGTATGCGTATGGCCCGTGATATTGTGGCTCACTTGCGTTGGGAAAAAAGTGGCTATGGATCGCGTAGGGAGGTCTCACCGCCTGCATATGATAAAGAAGAATTGCTAGGGCTGGTTTCCAAAGACTTGAAGTCACCCCTTGATATTCGCGAGGTGATCGCGCGCGTAGTCGACGACAGCGAGTTTGAGGAGTTTAAACCAGTCTACAGCCCAAGCATGGTCTGTGGCTGGGCACATATCCACGGCTTCCCAGTGGGTATTCTTGGTAACAACGGGCCAATTTTTTCAGAAACCGCACAAAAGTCCACGCAGTTTATTCAACTCTGTAACGCTCGCAACATTCCGTTGCTGTTCCTCCATAACATCACTGGCTTNATGGTGGGTAAGGAATANGAGGAAGGNGGTATCGTCAAGCATGGTAGCCAGATGATAAACGCNGTATCCAACTCTAATGTGCCACATATTTCAGTGATTATCGGCTCCAGCTACGGGGCAGGTAACTACGGTATGGGCGGTAGAGCNTTCAATACCCGTTTCGTNTTTTTATGGCCGACNGCAAAGATTGCNGTAATGGGNCCACAACAGATTGCTGGCGTNATGTCGATTGTGCGCCGCGGCCAAGCCGAGCGNAAGGGCATTGAAATCGATGAAGAGCTTGAGGCAAAGATGGTTGCCCAAGCGGANGCANCGCANGAGTTCGGATCGCTNGCGAAGTACGCTACCGGGCGTATTAGCGACGATGGCATCATTGATCCACGCGACACTCGCGATGTANTAGGGATAGCTTTATCAGCCACCCANTCANGTTCTGTTGAGGGCAGCGCTGAATACGGCGTTTTCAGATTCTAGGGAATGACAATGACACAAATAAAAAGATTACTGGTAGCCAATCGAGGCGAAATTGCTCGTCGGGTCATGCGTACCGCAAGCCACATGGGAATTTACACCATTGCTATTTATTCTGACGGAGACGCCAATGAGCCTTTCGTTAACGACGCGGACGAGGGCTGGGCACTGGACGGCATGACAGCGACCGAGACCTATCTGGATATTGATAAAGTGCTAGCAGCGGCTGAATCCAGTGGCGCTGATGCCATTCACCCTGGCTACGGCTTCCTCTCTGAAAACGCCGCCTTCGCGCAGAAAGTGATAGATGCAGGCCTGATCTGGATTGGTCCTCCTCCTGAGGCTATCTCCACTATGGGTGATAAGCTGGCGGCGAAGGAGCTGATGGACAAAGCCGGTGTGCCGATCTTGCATTCAATCGAGCTCGAAGATGACACCGATCTCGCTGTGGCCGCAGAGACTGTTGGCTTTCCGGCATTGGTAAAGGCTGCCGCCGGTGGTGGCGGCAAAGGTATGCGCATCGTCAATGAGGCCTCTGAACTGGAAGGCGCAGTTGCCAGCGCCAAACGTGAGGCGGCCTCTGCTTTCGGCGTCGCCACCGTATTCCTTGAGCGTTACCTTAAAGGTGCTCGCCATGTGGAAATCCAGGTTATCGGAGATTCTCAAGGTAATCTTGTTCATTGCTTCGAACGAGAGTGCTCAATCCAGCGTCGCCACCAGAAAATTATTGAAGAGGCGCCGTCATCGGCGGTGTCACCCGAGTTGCGCGAGCGCATGGGCCAGGCTGGTATCCAGGCGGTGCGTGCAATCAATTATGAAAATGCTGGTACAGTTGAGTTTCTTCTCGATTCCGGCGGCGAATTCTTTTTCCTTGAGGTCAACACGCGGCTACAGGTGGAACACCCTGTCACTGAGGAGATTACCGGTCTTGATCTGGTGCGAGAGCAAATTCTAGTTGCTCAGGGCTTCCCTCTATCGTTCACCCAGGAGAGTCTAGAGATTAATGGCCATGCCATCGAAGCTCGTATCTATGCTGAAGATCCAACCAATGAATTTTTGCCTGCAACCGGTGAAGTCCTGGCTTGGGAAATACCCATTACACCCGAGGCTCGGTACGATTCTGGCGTCACTTCTGGCAGCAAAGTCAGTGTCAATTTTGACCCGATGCTGGCTAAGGTCACTACTCATGCTCCTACCAGGGAAGAAGCAGCATTGCGGTTGGCACGGGTTCTGGAGCGCATGCGCATTCAAGGCGTGATCACCAACCGTGACTTTTTGATTACGACCTTACGCCATCCTCGATTTCTGGCTGGCGATACCACTACGTCGTTTATCGA
>PALW01000050.1 GCA_002710745.1 Porticoccaceae bacterium | reverse complement strand
AGGAATGAAGTAACGCCAAAAAATATTTTAATGATAGGTCCAACCGGTGTGGGCAAGACAGAGGTTGCTCGAAGACTTGCTAAACTTGCAAATGCTCCTTTTGTGAAAGTTGAGGCAACGAAGTTTACAGAAGTAGGTTATGTGGGAAAAGACGTTGAATCTATTATCAGAGACCTTGTGGAGACTGCAGTCAAAGAATGCAGAGAGAAGGAGATACACAAAGTTGATCAACGAGCCTTGGATGCAGCTGAAGAGCGAGTACTTGACGCGCTTTTGCCACCAGCAAGAAGCTCCGAAGGTACTCAAGAAAGAAATTCCACCACCAGGCAAGTGTTTCGAAAAAAATTGCGTGAAGGTGCTTTGGATGAAAAAGAAATCGAAATTGAGCTTAGTCAAATGCCCGTTGGTGTTGAAATAATGGCGCCCCCTGGGATGGAAGAAATGACCTCACAACTACAAAACATGTTCAGTAATATGGGCAAAAATAAAAAGACGACGAGAAAAATATCGGTAGCAGATGCATTAAAGCAGATAAAAGAAGAGGAAGCAGCAAAGCTCATTAACGAAGAAGAAGTCAAAGCATCCGCAATAGAATCTGCAGAACAAAATGGTATCGTCTTTTTAGACGAAATAGATAAAGTTTGCAGAAATAGTAAAACTTCAGGTGCTGATGTATCTCGCGAGGGGGTTCAGAGAGATCTATTGCCACTGATAGAGGGTTGTACTGTTTCAACTAAATTCGGCATGATAAAAACAGATCATATTTTGTTCATCGCCTCTGGCGCGTTTCATTTATCTAAACCTTCTGATTTAATTCCTGAGTTGCAGGGAAGACTGCCGATAAGGGTGGAGTTAAATGCTCTCAAAATTGATGATCTCAAGCGTATTTTAACAGAACCTAATGCCTCGCTGACAAGGCAACAAATTGAGTTATTGAAAACAGAGGGATTGCAGCTTGAATTTACAGAGGATGGGACCCAAAAAATCGCAGAAATTGCCTTTGAAGTCAACGAAGGAACCGAGAATATTGGGGCAAGACGCTTGCATACGATACTTGAGCGATTATTAGAAGAGATCTCCTTTAATGCATCTGACTGCAGCTTAAACGATAATTCAGTAGTAATAGATAAAAAATTTGTTGAAGAAAGCTTAAGTGACTTAGCTAGTAATGAGGATTTAAGTCGTTTTATTCTTTGATTTAAATTTAGTAAAAAAATGTCTGAATTTAAACCTGAAAAAATAATAGTCTCAAAGGCGAAAGACAAGCTAACTCTTGTTTATAAAATGAGAGACCAAATATCTCTTTCTGCCGAATATTTGCGTGTTTACTCTCCAAGCGCTGAAGTAAGAGGGCATTATCCTTCAGATCATGTGCTTCAATACGGAAAGAAAAATGTACGTATCATTAATGTTAAGAAAGTGGGACTGTATGCTATACAACTAGTCTTTGATGATGGTCATGACTCAGGGATCTATTCCTGGGATTACATTTTTTCCTTGAAAAAAAATCACAAGGCTTATTGGAAGGATTATCTTCTCCTGCTTGCCAAAGCGAGTCAATCTCGATTGCCTGATACTCAAATCTTAGAGCTCAAATAAAAAAACAAAGTAATATCGATAAATCATCCAATATGATCTGTGGTGTGTACTTATAACACATGACTACTTTATCGCATATATTGTAGTTACAATGCAGATTTAAAAAATAGATCTTTATGGAAAACAAAACTACTCATTTTGGCTTTGAAACCGTTAATACGGCTGAAAAAACTAAGAAAGTTGCTGAAGTTTTTAATTCAGTGGCAAAAAACTACGATTTGATGAATGACTTGATGTCATTAGGCATTCATAGAGCGTGGAAAAAAATTGCAGTAATGATGTGCGGTGCAAAAACAGGAGACAAGGTCCTTGATCTTGCCAGTGGCACTGCTGATTTAGCTATGAAATTCTGCAAGGTTGTGGGATCAAATGGTGTAGTTGTCGTCTCTGATATTAATAATGAAATGCTTCAGATTGGTAGAGATCGCCTAATCGACCAAGGGTTCAGCGGTAATGCAAAATTCTCACTGGCAGATGCTCAAGATTTACCTTTCCCAAATGATACTTTTGATGTAGTTTCGATCGCATTTGGATTGAGGAATGTCACCGATAAAGACAAAGCCCTAGAATCGATGGCAAGAGTTCTCAAACCAGGAGGCAAGCTGATGATTCTTGAATTCTCAAAACCAAAAGCTAAACTTGTCAGAGAACTTTATGATCATTATTCATTCAAAGTCATTCCGTTGCTTGGTCAAATATTTGCAAAGGATTCTTCGAGCTACAAATACTTGGCAGAATCAATTCGAATGCATCCTACTCAAGACGAACTAAAGTTGATGATGGAGGATGCTGGATTTGTCGACAATTCCTTCTTAAATATAACTTCTGGAATTGTAGCGATTCATACAGGAATCAAGCCATAAATGTTACCTAGAGATAAGCTTAAAGGTCTTAATCAGATAGAGAAAATAATAAACTCTGCGCTGAAAACAGATCCAGAAACATTCGAAAAATTATTATCACTTAAAGATAATATAATTGTTATTGAGAGCTCCAAACCTTCTTTTACATTGGTTATTTCGGTTGATGAACAAGGAATCAAAATCAACAACATAGATTCTAAAAAGCAAACAGTACACGTTTCAGGATCACTTATTGAAATTCTAAGAGCCCTAATTAATCAAGATCCGAAATCAGCTTTAGCGGACACAAACCTTAACATTAGCGGCGATTTAAAAACCCTACAAAAACTGGGCGATATTGGCAAATCACTTGATATTGATTGGGAAGGAATTCTTGGGAAAATAATCGGCAAAATACCTGCTCGGCTTTTTTGTAAAACCTTTATAGGATTAATAAGGGTAAATAATAAGGTAAGCAAAGAAATTACGAAAAATATGATTGAAAGTATCCAAGAGGAGGTAAATATTGTGCCAAGTCTGGATGAGTTTACTGAGCTTTCATCAAACATCAGAAATCTAGCAACTAACGCGGACAGGCTCGAGGCCAGGATTAAAAAATTAAAGGCTCAGGTTGTCGGCAAAAATACGAAACATAAACAATGATAGTAACTGCCAGGTTGACAAAAATTATCTCATTAATGTTAAAGCATCGCTTAGATCTGTTTGTGAATAAAGCTCATCTCCCCAAGAGAATAAAGATCTTCTTTCTCTTCACTGTTTTTTTAAAAACACCCGAAAAAGCAAGAGCAGTTCGCCTTAGAGAGTTTCTCGAGGAGTTAGGTCCCATCTTTGTTAAATTTGGTCAACTTTTATCGACTAGACCTGATTTGATACCTGCAGATATTGCTAAAGAGCTGCTACTTCTTCAAGACTCTGTGCCTCCATTTTGCTCAAAAGACTTTAAAAATATTCT
Source organism: Porticoccaceae bacterium (assembly GCA_002710745.1). Taxonomy (GTDB): domain Bacteria; phylum Pseudomonadota; class Gammaproteobacteria; order Pseudomonadales; family Porticoccaceae; genus AAA300-D14. Next base: position 18,215 of record PALW01000050.1, on the reverse strand, counting down.
TGAAAGCTCACTTGGTTCGAGTGTAGAGGACATCTTTAAATCATACGAAAGTGAGCCAATGGCATCAGCATCCATTGCTCAAGTACATTCGGCAAAATTACAAAATGGACAAGATATTGTAATCAAAGTAGTTCGTCCCGGTATTGAAGGTGTGATCAAAAAAGATCTAAAACTGCTCTACGCAATAGCACGCTTAATAGAGACATTTGGCGAAGATACAAAACGACTTCACCCTATTGAAGTTGTTAAAGAATATGAAAATACAATTATGGGTGAGCTCGATTTAAAGGCTGAAGGTGCCAATGCGTCAGTATTAAAATCAAATTTTGAAGAGTCTGATCTATTGCATATTCCGAGAATTTATTGGGAGTTTTCCTCAAAAAATGTTCTTGTCATGGATAGAATTGTTGGAATTCCAGTCACAGATGTAAAGAAATTAAAATCTCTTAATGTAGATTTCAAACTTTTAGCAGAGAGAGGAGTGGAGATTTTTTTCACTCAAGTCCTTCACCATAACTTTTTCCACGCTGACATGCATCCAGGAAATATTTTTGTTGACGCGTCAAACCCACGTTCACCCACCTACATCGGTATAGATTGCGCGATTATTGGTTCGTTATCAAATGAGGACCAGTATTATATTGCAAGGAATTTACTAGCGATTTTTCAACGTGATTACCAATTAGTAGCTGAGTTGCATATTCAGTCAGGATGGGTACCCAAAAATACCTCAGTATTAGCACTTACTGGTGCAGTTCGAACTGTTTGTGAGCCTATCTTTCAGAGGCCTCTAAATGAGATCTCTTTGGGACATATCCTTATTGATTTATTTGCTACGGCTCGAGATTTTCAAATGGAGGTTCAGCCAGCTCTGGTTTTGCTTCAAAAAACTCTTTTAAATATAGAAGGCTTGGGCAGACAACTCTATCCGGAATTAGATCTCTGGAACACTGCAAAACCTTTTTTAGAGCAATGGCTAAAAGATCGCTATTCCCCTAAAAGTATTATTAAAAAACTAAAAAAAAATGGGCCTGATATCATTGAGAAAATTTCTGAAGTTCCAATGACACTTCAAGAAATCCTTCATACTCTGAAGAACTTAGACAAAATTGACGGACCAAGTAAAAATGCTCCATCAACTAATCCCAAACCAAATAATCAAGGAAAATATCTCTATCTTTTAATTGGTTTAAGTTTAGGAGTTTTTGGTTCTTATTTACTGTTCTCGATGAGTTATTGGTAAAATACAACATAGGTGCGATAATTGAGCACAGTTTAGATAAATAATGTTGATTGCATAATAAAGAAGTTAGGAGTTAAAAATGGGATTTGGTTGGCAAGAATTACTAATAATTTTGATTATAGTCGCTCTAATTTTTGGGACAAAGAAACTCATGAATATAGGCTCTGATCTCGGAGGAGCGGTGAAAAATTTTAAAAAAGCAGTCTCTGACGAGACTAAAGAGGAATCAGATAAATCTGAAAACACTGGCGATTAGACGCCCAATTGTAAGCAGAATAAGTCCTAACTAAATGTTTGATATCGGTTTCTCTGAAATTCTCATTATTGCAACGCTAACTCTCATAGTAATGGGTCCTAATAGACTTCCCGAAACTATNAAAACAATTACACTCTGGATTGGACGACTTCGAAACTTTATAAACTCGGCTCGCTCCGATATTGAAAATGAAGTTGGTATTGATGAAATAAAAAAGCAACTCCATAATGAAAAAGTTATGCAAGAAATTGCAAGGACCAAGGCAGAACTAAACTCTGTAGCGCAAGATTCGCCATCGGGTAAGAATAATGTCAAATGATAACAATGACTTTGATAAACAACCTCTTATCGCGCATCTAATAGAATTAAGAAATAGAATCTTATTATCAATCTTAGTGATATTTATCGCTTTTCTTGCGATTATCCCTTTTAGTGCAGATCTCTATTTATACATATCAGCTCCAATCCGGAATTTGCTACCTAACGACATTACAATGATTGCAACCGAGGTTGCCTCTCCCTTTCTGACTCCGTTTAAACTAGCTCTTATTTCTGCGATATTTTTGACTATGCCCCACTCTCTTTACCAAACTTGGGCATTCCTTGCGCCAGGNTTATACAAAAAAGAAAAGATAATAGTTGTACCTTTATTTTTGGCAAGCATAGTCCTTTTCTATGCGGGTATTGCGTTTGTTTTTTACTTGGTTTTCCCATTGATCTTCGCTTTTTTCTCCAATATAGCACCAGATGGAATTAGCATAATGCCGGATATAAAAAGCTATCTTGATTTTGTTCTCAAGCTTTTTTTTGCGTTTGGTATTAGTTTTCAAGTCCCAATAGGAATCGTCATCTTGTCTTGGACCAATGCTTTGGATCCATACAAATTATCATCTAAACGCCCATATGTGGTAATAATGTGCTTTGTTGTTGGTATGTTGATGACCCCACCTGATGTGATATCTCAAATTATGCTAGCTGTGCCGACCTGGTTACTATTCGAATTGGGAGTAATTTTGGGTAAACTTATTTCCAACAAGAATCAGTTGACTAGTCCTTCGTCTATCGCCGAGGAGTAATCTTCCAGTCTAATCTAGTCAGTCTCTCTGACTTTGGAGACGAATTTCATTGAGACACTGTTAACGCAATGGCGTACATTCTTCGCAGTATAACCCTCTCCAAAAAATACATGCCCCAAGTGTCCGTTACATGATGCACAAACGATTTCTGTTCGCCGACCATCTGGATCCGGTAGTCTTTTTACTGCGCCTGCGATTTCATCATCAAAACTGGGCCACCCGCAGCTCGATTGAAACTTATCATCAGATCTGTACAGTGGTGAATTACATTGACGACAGATATATAATCCGTTTGAAGAAAAATTATTATATTCACCAGTGAAGGGAGCTTCAGTCCCTTTATCTAATATAATATGTTTCTCTAATTCATTTAACGTGTTTAGTTTAATCTTCATAATTTAATTCTGCCCTCAATTTTAACCACATGTAGTCAACACCATCTTGAAGTATTTCTAATGCGTTAACTATACTATTAGAATCAAAAAACCTGTAATCGTCCTTACCAAATATTCTAAATCTGTCTGTCATTGGATGCGCAAAATCAGCATACTCCCAATCGATAAGATACAATTTATCTCCACTTAAAATCATATTTTCTGGTATTAAATCATTATGAACTATGACAGGAGACCAATNACTTTCATCGATAAATCTTGCAGCTTCTTCTATTACAGATATCATTTTCGTATCGACACTACCAAGCTTGGCCTCATAATCTTTGATATACCTTAGGTAACACTTTCTTTCATATGATTTAACATCAATTTCTTGAACCTCATTTAAGTAGAACTCAAGCTGCTCACGATACTTTGAAATTTTTAGTTCAGATAATTTAGGAGTTCTTCCACAAATAAATTCTCTTATCTGAATATCTTTATCATTAAAAAAAATTTTGGGTACAAAAGATTTATACCTTAACANACGCAAAATTAAATCTTCACGCTCTCTGTTTATCCCAAGCTTTCTCTCTTCTGAATAATTAACTCTAACTACTGACTTAAACCCGTGAAAACCGACTATAAATGATTCATTGGTTTTTCCACTTTTCAATTTCTCAATTATCTTAGGAGGCTCAGCTGAGTTGGAGTAAACTTCAGGCACCCAATTCTTCCACCGGGACAAAGCTTGGGATAACAAATCATTTGTTCTGTGATTCAAAGTTTTTTCTCCAAATAAAAAGACCCAAAAACGCAATTCCCAGATACACAATGAAAAGAAATACTGTCTGATATAGCTCTCTTTCAAAATANAGTACTATTGAAACACTATCTATCAAAATCCAATAAATCCAATTTTCTAAAACCTTTTTGACAACTAGAAAGGTCGCAAAGATGCTTGACCANGTTGTTAATGAATCCATGTAAGGTCGATAGGCATCGCTGTTGTTAGANAAAATATAACCGCTGAGANCAGATAANATTATGATNGCANTCAAGATGAGCAAATGAATTCTAAAATCATAACTGATAATTTTANTTTGCTGTTTTTCACTATCTGTTTTCCCCCAAACAAATATTCCGTAGAGTGCCATCAACGCGTAATAAACACTTAGCATTGACTCCATATAAAGTTTTACATCAAAGAAAATAAATATGTATAAAAGGGAGCTCGCAAGGGCGAACCACCAACAAACTTTTTTTTCAATAGCGGCAAAGACTACATAAGTAATTGAAAGAGCTACGGCTAAACTTTCAAGGCTAAGAAACATCATATTTCTTGTATAGCGCCATATCCTGGGATAATTTTTAAAACATACACTGCCATTTTAAACTCCTCTTGGCAGCTAACTATGGTCTCCTGAATCGATCGCATTACGTGATGGAAGTCTCCTTGAACCACTGTGCTTGTTGCTGAGGGCATAACCTTCAGATCATTTTAATTCTGTATTCTTTTTATAAAACCTAAAATTGGTTCCTTAAAATCTTCACAAAAGGGATACATGCTAATATCTACTGTTGTAATCATTTATCTGTTTTCCTCAACAAAGAACTGTAGTTAAAATTCATATTCTAAAGTGAGTCCGTAAGTTCTTGGGGAACCTAATTGATAGTAGGGTTCTACTTCATAATATTTTCTTGGATCATTACCAAAGCCACCGAATCCTCGAATAACAACTTCCTCATTAAAAAGATTTTTCCCCCAAATCGAAATTTTCAAATTAGTNGGCTCATAATTGATGGCAGCATTGAGAAGAGNNTAAGCANTCGACTCTTCATTGTGACTCGAGGATAGATAAAATTTATCTTTNCCCTCCAAATCAATCAATAAAGTGAAATANTCAGCGAAGATATAATCANCACCGAACATATATTGATATGACGGAGCGTGAGCTTGATCTCTTAAATTTAAAGACTCAGATTCTGGGATTCGAAATTCTGTCTCGAGCAGTCCTACTGATCCAAACAAATTAATGCGATCATTAATATTGAGAGATAAATCAATTTCCATCCCATAATTAATACCTTTTGCTGAATTACCAATATAATCTATAAACTCGACTGCATTCGTGTCATCTCTGGGTATGACCAAGGATTGCTTAAGTTGAACGTCGCGCCTCCATTGATAAAATGTTGAAATCTTTCCTTTAAGCTTACTGGTAAACCAATCACCTGTAAGCCCTGACTCGAAATTCCACATATATTCTGTATCGAAGTCTCGATCTGAGATTGGCAGCGAGATATTATTATTAATACCTCCAGCCTTATAACCTTTGGATAGCAGAATATAGGCNGTCAAAGAATTATCAAAAAGATAATTTAAAGACAGTTTTCCACCCCATAAATTCTCCCGTGTGTTGTGATCTAGATCTCCACTGTCAATGTACGAAGCCTCTCTTCTCTCAAGCCTCAGGCCTCCTGTGAGAACGACATTTTCTNTAATATCAGAATCTAATTGACCATAAATAGAAATGTTTTTTGTATCAAATCCACTNATAAAAACNTCTGGTAAATAGGTGTATTCACGTCTCAAGATCTCATCTTGAAGTCTGGCATAAAAACCNATCACCCATTTGGANTCAGCACCTGCGATCAAAAAGTCTTTGTTCGAAACTAGTCTTGTATCTAAAACTAGATTATTTTTGTCTCTGAAATAGTTNTCTTGCGAACTGTATTCCCATCCATCGCANTCTAATCCTCTGCATATCTCAGCAAAAGCCCAATCCTCATCATAGCCATATTCTGTATCACTATCGAAGCCACTAATTAGACCAAGTAAATTGAAATTATTGGTCCTATACTCAGTCTCTATTGAGAGAGCCAACATTTCTAAACGATCCTGNCCAGGATTATCAGATAAAGTCTCCCTCGTGTTGTCCAGTGAGAAAGCATCATAACCATTATCAANATCTACAACTAAAANAGTTGAATTTATGTCCAACTTATCGGTCATTTGCCAGTCGATCATTGATTTCATTGAAAATTCATTAATGTTATTAGTATCTTTTCTGTCTAGGTGAGTATTTTTAATAAAGCCATCACTCTTTGTTTTCTGCATAGCAATTCGAAAGGTTGAATTACTGGTGAGCCCACCGGAATAACTACCATCAACCATCGATGTTGCATAGTTCCCAACTCCAAAAGCAAAAGATCCACTCTCATAAGAAGTCGGTCGGTTTGAGCGCAGATTAATTAGTCCCGCTAATGCGTTTGAACCATAAATTGTTCCTTGTGGTCCTCTTAGGATCTCAATACGATCTAGATCCAGAGTCATGGCAGCACCGCTCATTCCAGATATATCAATACCATCCATTACCACTCCCACTGACGGATTGATCGGCTCCACGAATTGACTTCGTTCACCAATCCCTCTTATTTGGATAAATCTTCCTCTAGATGCACCACTTGCAAAATTTACATTGGCTGCAGTATTTAAAAGCGCATCAAGATGCTGGGCATTTCGTCGATCTATAGATTCTGAATCAATAATCTGCAAACTAGTTGACACCGTGTCTTCCGTATTTCTCCTAAGATCTGACATGACAACTATTTCTGTGATTTCTTTTCCGTTAGCTTGGACGTTTGCGTGCAAAAGAAATGAACAACTCATTAAAAATGATATAAAGAAAACTAAATTGAGATATTTGAAAAAATTACTTTTTAATTGCATGATCAGCCTCCGAGCTTTAAATTAGAGACCTGATAAATAGGGAAATGAATTTTACATTACTGACACCTATTCCTACGCCGGGATTACCCGGATCAGGTACAAAGGGTTCTTCTCAGGCATTTTTTGCCGCCCCTTAGGTTGCTAAATAGCATAACATAAATGGAATGGACTCTGAAGTCATCAAGTTACCGAACCCCCTATGAATTTGCAGGATCAGTTTATGAAAAATTTTAAACAACTCGTAAAAATAGTCTTTTTGTTATGTCTGATAACGAATTGTAGTAATGAGAATCATCTTGAAGACGAGAGTCAAAATATAAATGAGATCTTAGACGGTTTTTTCATGGAACTGCTCAAGGTTTCACCAGAATCAATGACTTATTTGGGAATAAAAGATAGATACGGTGAATGGGATGACATTTCTGATGACGCTAAAGACAGAGAACTTGAAATTCTTAAATCACAACTGAAAAAAGCCTTAAAAATTGATCTAAGGACTGCATCAGATTCAGAGAAGCTCAGCGTTAAGATGTTTATAGATCAACTTGAGAGGCGAATTGAGGCCGATAAATGGCGGTATCACAACTATCCCGTAAATCAAATGAGAGGGAAACATAGTCAAATTCCATCCTTTTTAATCAATCAACACAGTATAGATAATGAGAGTGATGCCCGCGCTTACATCGACAGAGTGAAAGCTGTGCCGGTTGTGATTGATGAATTGATAAATCAATTGGAAATACGAGCTAAAAAAGAAATCATCATACCAAACTTTGTATTCCCACTTGTTATCGAGTCAATTGATAATATCTTGTCAGGGCATCCATTTAGTAAAGGAGAGAATAGTCCGCTTTATGAAGATTTTTCGAAAAAAATATCTCAGATAAATCTATCCGTTAACGGAAGTGATGAGTTGTTGTATGAAAATCAAAAAGCGTTAAAAGATCATTTTGAACCCAGCTATAAAAAATTAAAAAACTATTTACTCGAGTTGAAAAATCATGCTGATGATCGTGATGGTGTTTGGAAACTTCCAGAGGGAGAATCTTTTTACAACTTTTTATTAAAGGGAACGACAACAACCAATCTTGATTCTAATCAAATTCACCAGATCGGATTAGATGAAGTTGCAAGAATTCAGCAAGAAATGGGCACTATCATGACTCAAGTAGAGTTTGATGGAACCCTTCAAGAGTTTTTCTCCTACTTACAAAATGACGAAAGTTTTTACTATGACAATACCGAGGCTGGTAAAAAAGCCTACATAAAAAAAGCAACTGAATACATAGATCATATGGGAGAAAATCTGGATAAGTTATTTTATGTAGCTCCTAAAGCAAAAATGATTGTAAAAGCAGTGGAACCATTTAGAGAGGCTTCCGCCGGTCAAGCTTTCTATCAAAGACCTGCACCCGACGGAAGTCGACCTGGCGTCTATTTTGCCAATCTATACAATATGAAAAATATGTCTAAATTTAATATGCAAGCACTTGCTTACCACGAGGGCATACCTGGACACCACATGCAGATTTCAATTGCTCAAGAATTACAAGATATTCCAAAGTTTCGCTTATACGGTGGATTCACTGTTTTCAATGAAGGCTGGGCTCTCTATTCTGAAGCGATACCTGCAGAACTAGGATTTTACACAGATCCATTCTCAAATTTTGGAAGATTAGCAGGTGAATTATATAGAGCATGCAGACTTGTTGTTGATACAGGAATTCACGTAAAAAAATGGAGNCGTGAAAAGGCAATAGATTATATGAATGCGAACGTTCCTCATTCGAAAAACTATAACGTNAGACAGATNGAGCGATATGTTGTAATGCCCTCACAAGCNACTGCATANAAAATTGGCATGATAAAAATACAAGAGCTTAGAAAGCTTGCAGAATCTAAACTCGATGATAAGTTTGACATAAGAGCATTTCACGACGTAGTGCTCAAACATGGNTCAGTAACAATGCCAATTTTGGAAGAAAACGTAAAAAAATGGATATCCAATCAATGAGAACTNGACTTAAAACAAAACAGAACATAGGTTTTTTTATTTTTTTTGCAACTTTCATTATTTCAGGTTGCTCCATAGACAAACAATCTGAATCATCAAAATTGCAGGCGCTCTATGATGATATTTGGGATCATCAAATGATTACATTCCCAACTTATGCAACTTATGTCGGATATCCAGGGCAAAATCATCGATGGTCTGACCCAAGCTTAGATGCCAAAAAAGCTTATGAAACTTCAAGAAAAATCTTTCTTGAACGACTCATGGACATCAAGAGTGAAGACTTGCCCGCAAATCAGCGTCTTGGGTTGAAACTTGTGCAAAAAAGTTTAAGCACTCAGATACAGGGCTTTAAATTCCCTGAAAAATTTATCTTAATTCATCAAAGGTCTGGCGTACAGCAAGATATTCCAGACATCTTATCTGTTATGTCCAAGAATTCGAAATCTGACTTTGATGATCGATTAATTCGATTAAAAAATGCACCGGAATATATCGCCAAAACTATCGATGTTTTAAGAGTTGGACTCGAGCAGGGGATTACGCCCCCCAAGATCACTTTGAGAGATGTCCCACAGCAAATAATGAATACTATTCCTAGTGATATAAACGTAAGTCCGTTATTGACTAGTTTTAATAATTTCCCCACTAATATGACCGNCGAAGAAATAGATCAAATTAAGGAGGACGCTAAGATAATTGTCGAAATGCAAGTCTACCCAGCATTTCNAGATCTGTATGATTTTCTCGTANAAGAATATATACCAAATGCNAGTGAATCAATTGCACTTTCGGATAACCAGAATNGAAAAGAATGGTACAAACACCGTGCTCGTCAATTTACAACCACTGATCTGTCTCCTGAGGAAATTCATGAATTGGGACTGAGNGAAGTAGCAAGAATCAAAAATGAAATGGATAATGTGATTNCAAAATCAGGATTCAAAGGAACTTTTAATGAATTCACTCACTTCCTAAGAACAGATCCTCAATTTTATGCTAAAACTGCAGAGGAGCTTCTCGCAGGTTACAGAGATATTGCAAAAAAAGCTGATCCGGAATTACCAAAACTTTTCGGCAAATTGCCAAGAATGCCCTATGGTGTTATTGAGATACCAAGTTATGCAGCAAAATCTCAAACTACTGCTTTTTATCGGGGTGGCTCTGAAAAAGATGGACGTGCAGGATATTTTTATGCGAACACTTATGCGTTAGATACGAGACCTAAGTGGGAAATGGAAGCGCTTACGCTTCATGAGGCAATGCCAGGACATCATCTGCAAATCTCATTAGCAAAAGAGCTACCAGAGACACATCCTCTTTTACAGAACCTCAGCTATACAGGATTTGTAGAGGGTTGGGGCTTGTATGCTGAGAGTTTGGGAACTGAAATGGGTTTCTATAAAGATCCATATAGTAAATTTGGACAATTAACATATGAAATGTGGAGAGCGGTGCGCCTGGTTGTAGACACTGGTATGCACTACTTTGGATGGAGCCGAGAAAAATCAATAAATTATTTCGCAAGTAATACAGCGAAAAGTCTCCATGATATTGAAGTGGAGATAGATCGTTACATATCATGGCCTGGGCAGGCATTGGCGTACAAAATTGGTGAGCTTAAATTCAAAGAGTTAAGGCACCGCGCGAAAAATCACTTTGGTGATCAATTTNATATCCGAGATTTTCATGATGAATTNCATAAGAGAGGCGCCCTTCCACTAGATATTTTGGAAGATCAAATAAATAGTTGGATGTCCCCGTAAGCTAAAGCCTCCCTTACATTGACAGCGCTAGAATCTTGCTTATTTGAGAAAGGGGTAAATTTGACTCTTCTTTAAGAAGATTGAATATTTCTTGAACACGTTCTAAATCTCTCTTACTACCGTTACTGTGGGTCTTAACAAAGCCATATCTTGTCAGTGCACTTATTACATCATTGGTAGGTAAAAAAGTATCTTTACCCATGCTTCTCAGTATCATAGGGCCTGTCATTCCACCAAGCCTAGAACCTTCTCTCTTCATTTCAAACCATAAATCAACTATCTTATTCTCGGGCCAATCAGCAATATAATTTGAGAAACTTTCATAATCATACTGCTTTTCCACTACGTAGGCTGCATTGGCTCTAGTCGCTAATATTTTTGTAAAATTTCGGATTATCGACTTATCTGTCGCTATTTCCTCTAATCGATCATCACTTAAATATGCGACTGCCAGAGGATTAAAATTTAAAAATTTTTTTTCAAAGTTTGGCCATTTTTTATCAACAACTTTCCACACAAAGCCTGCTCTAAAGATACACCGAGATATCATCGATAAGAAACGATCATCTTTTATTTGCTGAAGATCTTTGGAGCTCATAGGTTTGGGTAACCGCTCCAATAAAATTTCTTTTGAGCCCGCAGCCGAGATTGCTATGTTAAGAATTTCATTAAAATTCATGGTAGCTTCTTTTAAGTCAGATTGTTAACAATATGTCCGTAAAAAAATAAATAGAAAAAATAATCAAGATTAAAGAAAAGCCTTTCCTCAAGAAATGCTCGCTGCCATGCAATACAGAAAGTTTGGATCTNGATAGCAATAATGCAACTAAAATATACCAAATTATGTCCACCANNGTTGCTATTAAAACGAGATTAAGTTTCATTAATACCGATGTATCGTCCTTAATGAATTGTCCAAATAGCGCAATGAAAAATACTATTATTTTCGGATTAATAATTGCAATGGTTAAACCATCCCTTATAGCCTTTAAATATGATCCAACANTATTATTCCTAAAAGATTCTTGATTAAAATTCCACTCTGCATTGTAGGNATTCCAAGCTAGNTACAATAAAAAAATACAGCCGAACAATCTTATTGGCGGGACAATCATTTGACTACTTTGTATAAATAGAGCCATACCAAAAACAGTTAAGAGCGCATAAAAACATACTCCAATACCATGACTTATGGAAGTCAGTATCCCCGTTCTTAATCCACCTATTAAGGTGTTTTGGGATACAACAATCAGACTAGGACCTGGTGACATCGCACCAAACAAGCAAGTTACAAATACAATTAACCAAAAATTAATATCGAAAATATCTAATCCTTTTTATTTTCTTTCATAATCGATACGAGGAGATCTGGGTAGTCAGTAATGATGCCATCAACGCCCAAATCAAGAAGATGCCTCATCGAATACTCATCATTTACGGTCCAAACATCAACTTTCATATTCATACTTTGAAAAAAATGCACTAATCCACGGTTAATAATTTGACGATTATTAACTTTGAAGGGAAGTTGAACGGAAAATCCTGATGATCTAAGCAAATTGCCCAACTTAAAACTTTTAAGGATGATAGCCCACGTAATTTCACTTCGACCAAGAGAGGTCGGCACCTGAGGACATATTCTTCTAAAGTATCTTAAAGTACTCGTATTAAAAGATCCCACCAAAACTTTTTCGCTAAAATCATTATTATTTATCGTTTCACACAATGCATCGGCAGCTGACGGATCTGAGGGTTTTATTTCTATTAAGAATCTCTGCTCGGGAAATACCTCAAAAAATTCTTCTAAAAGCGATATTTGTAGGGACTTTTTATATTTAATATCGGGATAGTCGATATTATTGAACCCATATTTGTATTTCTGCATATCGGTAAAATCCATTTCTGAAATCAACCCACTGGCATTTGAAGTAGTGTCTATCGATGCATCATGTCTAACAACAATCTTTTGATCTCTGGTTAATTGAATATCTAACTCAATTATTGATGCCCCAAGCTCTAATGCATTTGCAGATGCTTCTATCGTATTGCCAGGTACAAGACCTCTTCCACCTCTATGGGCAATTACCAAATTATTCTCATATTGACTGTAAAAGGGGATGTCATTAGCTGCCTTGGACGGAATTAACATTAAAGATCCGTAAACAAACAACAGTGCAGAAAAAGCCAAACAGANAGATTTCATGATTAAAATTCTATNCGTGNAGAGTTACAGTAATTCCGTCTGGCGATTTTTAATTAAATCATCTACTACACTTGGTTCTGCTAGCGTCGATACGTCTCCAAGGTTTGCCAAATCATTCGAAGCTATTTTCCTTAATATTCGGCGCATTATTTTCCCTGATCGAGTTTTAGGAAGTCCTGGTGACCATTGAATCNNATCAGGCTTTGCGATTGGTCCAATCTCTCTTTTACATAATTCTAAAAGTTCACTATACAAATTATCATCTGGTAAAAAGCCTTCCATTAAAGTGACATAACAATATATCCCTTGACCTTTTATTGAATGAGGAAAGCCGACCACCGCCGCCTCAGCAACCGAGCTATGGAGAACGAGAGCAGATTCAATTTCAGCCGTCCCCATTCGATGCCCCGATACATTTAATACATCATCAACTCTGCCTGTAATCCAATAATATCCGTCGGCATCCCTTTTTGCTCCATCTCCGGTAAAATAATAACCAGGAAAAGGTTTGAAGTATGTTTCAATGAAACGATTATGGTCTCCATAAACTGACCTTAATTGACTTGGCCATGAACTTTTAATCATGAGAAGACCCTCGCCCGGGCCATAAATTTCTTCACCATTTCCATCTAACAATACTGGTTGAATTCCAAAAAATGGAAGCGTAGCGGAACCAGGTTTTAAGTCTGTAGCTCCAGGAAAGGGCGTGAGCATGTGCGCTCCAGTTTCTGTCTGCCACCATGTGTCAACAATCGGACATTTGGAATCTCCTATAACATTGTAATACCAGGACCATGCCTCAGGATTGATTGGCTCACCTACAGTTCCCAAAATTCTTAACGTTTTTCTAGAAGTTTTTTTGACATAATGATCACCGGCCCCCATCAACGCCCTAATAGCCGTCGGTGCAGTATAAAATTGATTAACACCGTGCTTATCGATAATTTCCCAAAATCTTGATGCATCAGGATACGTCGGAACACCTTCAAACATAAGAGTGGTTGCAGCATTGCATAAAGGGCCATAAACAATGTATGTGTGCCCAGTTACCCATCCAACATCTGCGGTACACCAATATATATCCTCTGATTTATAATCAAATATAAATTTGTGAGTCATCGCTGCCATAAGAAGATATCCAGCAGTAGTATGCATTACCCCTTTCGGTTTTCCAGTTGAACCGGACGTATATAAAATAAATAAGGGATCCTCAGCATCCATGACTTCTGGTTCGCAAATATCATCATGCTTTTGAACCTCCTCGCAGTACCAAAGATCTCTTCCTTTAGTCCAATCAACTTTTGTCGATGTTCTCTTTACAATAATGCAGGTGTGGACATTTGGGCAATTCTTAAGGGCAAAATCTACATTTTCTTTTAAAGGTATTTTTTTTCCTCCCCGAAGACCTTCATTCGCAGTAATAACCACTCTACAGTCACTATCAATAATACGATCCTTCAAAGATTCGGGAGAAAAGCCTCCAAAAACAACTGAGTGAACAGCACCAATCCTCGCGCAAGCAAGCATGGCGTATGCTGCTTCTGGGATCATAGGCATGTAAATACAAACTCGATCACCTTTCTTTACACCCCTATCTCTAAGCAGGTTGCCCAATCTACATACCTCTTGGTGCAGTTCTTGATAAGAAATATTCTTACTATCTTGCGGCGAGTCTCCCTCCCATATGATTGCAGTTTTTTCAGCCTCGGTAGCTAAATGTCGGTCAATGCAATTTACAGAGACGTTTAACTTCCCATTAGCAAACCATTTTGCACTTCCTGTATTAAAATCAAAGGAAGTGACTCTGTCCCATTTGACGAGCCAATCTAAGAAGTTGTTTGCTTGCTCTGACCAAAAACTAGAGGGATTATCTATTGAAGACTTATACATTTCGTTATACGTTTTTTTATCTATGAGACAGCGCTCAGCTTGATCTCGTTGCACTGGATAAATCTTTTCATTAGACATTTTTATACCCTGTTATCTTCTATTTATTCAAAAGAGGTTACACATACCGTCGGATTTCGTTAATGTTTGTAGCGAGTCGGTTTGAGGCTGAGATTGATTTTCTCCATATGATTTAAAAATTCTGGTCCTTTACTAAGAATAAACCCAGTTGCGAGAACATCCAAAATAACAAGATGAACAATACGAGATGTCATTGCCATATACTCTTCGGTATTTTCTGACACCAAGACCTCGATAGCAAAATGACTCTTTTTTGCCAACATTGATCCTGGAGTAGTCAGTCCGACAACAATAGCTCCATTTTCTCTAGCATCATCCGTAGCATCTATTATTGCTTTGGTCCTCCCTGTATGCGAGATCATAAAAAATAAATCGCCTGGTTTCGCCGCTGCGGATAACATTCTCATTGTAAGAACATCGACATGAAAAGAGACGGGAAGATCAAACCTGAAAAATTTGTTTTCTGCATCTCTGGCTACTGCCCCTGAAGTCCCTAATCCGAAGAAAAAGATTCTCCGCGCCTTTAATAACTGATCAACCACTTTTTCAATAATACTCGAATCAATTTGGCTTTTAATCGCCACCAAATCATGGATAGCGTTATCAAAAATCTTAGGGGTATATTTAGAAACATTATCATTTAATTGAACATTACTGTTAACAAACTTTACTCCGCTTACCAAGCATTGTGCTAGCTTTAGTTTAAAATCAGGAAATCCTGCAGTGCCAAAACGTTTACAAAATCTATTTACACTGGGCTCACTCACTCCAGCTTTTTTCGCCAATATAGCAATACTAGAGCGAGTAGCCGCTTCAGGGTCATCAAGGATTGCTCCAGCNACCTTCTTTTCTGATTTATTTAAACTATCAAAGGTCACATTGATGGAGCTTAATAAATTCTGATAATTCATCAAAAAAGTTCCTCATCTCCAACATTTACTTTTCCACCAAACCATTATATTAGAAATTTTAAATAAATAACTCCCAATTTTGTAATAAAACAACAGTTTTATTGATATTAAATACAAATAAAATTATAATTTATGTAATTTTATTACAAAAAATCCAAATGTTAAATATAGCTATCAATGGTTTTGGTCGAATAGGAAGAAACATAGTCAGAGCTTTTTATGAGAGACCGGAGCTGTCTCAATATATTAATATCGTTGCTCTAAATGACCTTGGTGATCCGTCGATTAACGCCCACCTTCTCCAATTCGATTCAGTTCATGGGCGTTTCAATGCCGAAATAAGTTCTGACAAAAATTCCATTTCCGTAAATGGTAATAAAATCCTGTGCTTTAGTGAAAGGGATCCATTACAACTTCCATGGAAATCACATGATATCGATTTAGTTTGTGAGTGCACTGGACTTTTTACAGAACGAGAAAACGCAGAAAAACATCTAATCGCTGGCGCGAAAAAGGTGCTGATTTCAGCTCCGGGGAAAAACGTGGATTCAACGATTGTCTTCGGTATCAACCACAAACTACTAATGGCAGATCATAAAATAATTTCTAATGCATCATGCACAACAAATTGTCTAGCGCCAATAGCAAAACCTCTTCATGATACGCTAGGCATAGAAGCTGGGTTGATGACAACGATCCACGCTTACACTAATGATCAACAACTATCCGATTCCTATCACTCTGACATTTACAGGGCTCGATCAGCCACTGCCTCGATGATACCAACAAAAACTGGTGCCGCCTCTGCAATTAGTGAAGTGATTCCCGAACTAACGGGAAAACTNGATGGTATGGCTGTTCGCATACCCACAATCAATGTTTCTCTTGTTGACCTTACTTTCACTGCAGGACGGAAAACTTCAGTCGAGGAGGTTAATAAGATTCTCAAAATAGCGGCTGAAGGCGAGCTAAAAGGTATCCTTGATTACTCTGATAAACCGCTTGTCTCTTGTGACTATAANCATAATGTNCATTCGAGTAATTTTGACTCACTGCAAACAAAGGTNAATGGGTCATTGGTAAAAGTGATGTCTTGGTATGACAACGAGTGGGGCTTTTGCAATCGAATGCTTGACAACACACTCGCGATTTTCGACGCAAAATAAAATTTATTTGANCCCTTANTCAAGGACTCCAAAAGATAGTCACTGGAACTTTTGACTGATTCAAGACTAGTCTTATTGGTAATTCATGAATATCTTTACCGGACAAGGCCCTATCTAAGACCTGTTTTTTTTCTCTACCTACAATGTGAATTAAAATCTCTTTACTAGCTAATAGTCGAGGGGCAGTCATACTTATCCGCTCGTGCGGCGCATCATTTGGAACAGATGATATAAAATTTCTAGATGAGTCTAGATCCAACCCGAGATCGAGGGACTCGGTACCGGGAAATAAAGATGCTGTATGCCCATCCCCGCCCATACCCAAAACTGTCGCGGTAAACAATTTGATTTGAGGGAATTCCTCCTCCAATTTCAATACTCCTTCGGATACTGATAAAAAGGAATTTTTTAACGGTATAAAGGTTGCTGTTTGCGCCTCATTGATAAGAAATCGCTCTCTAACTAACCGTTCATTGCTATCTTGATGACTTGAATCTACCCATCTATCATCCGCTAAAGTAACCAANGTATTTTTCCACNGAAGTGATTTATTAGATAGCTGCTCAAACAATCCCAAGGGTGTTTTTCCGCCTGACAATACCAGGCTTGCTTCTGAATCTAGCTGCAGCGAGCATTTAAGAAGATCTGCGATCCTCTCTGCGAGTGCAATATCGAGTTCCTGGGTGCATTCATATTCTTTGAAATGAACATTATTGACCATGCCAGCTTCTTCCATCCCCCTCTATAAGCACTTCTGCTTTAGCAGGTCCACCGGATCCTGCACTGTATTTTCGTGTCTCTGANTTATTCTTATTCCATGCCTCAATTATCTGGTCACACCAATCCCATGATGACTCGATCTCTTCTCTGCTCACAAATAATCTTTGATCTCCCTTAATCAACTCAAGAAACAAAAGTTCATATGCATCAACTATTCGTTTGTCACTTTCTAATTCATTAAAATCTAAATTAAGAANTCGTTTTTCCGTCGACAATCTTTCTCGCAAGCTATGTNTTTTGGATATCATTTCAAGCTCTATTCCTTCATTTGGCTGTAAACGAATTACCAACTTATTTGAAGAATCATCCTTTTTGCCCGAGAAAATTGAATGAGAACTTTCCTTATATACGATNACGATCTCAGTATGCTTGGCATTCATTCTCTTACCGGTCCTCATATAGAATGGAACCCCTGCCCATCTCCAGTTATCAATCTCTACTTTTATGGCTACGAAAGTTTCGTTATTGCTGTTGCTTTTCTCAGCACCTTGCTCTTCAAGGTAACCAAGGACCGGCTTTCCATCAATCCAGCCATTGGAGTATTGCCCTCTTACAACATATTCGTCCACCTTATCTATTCCAATTGGTCTTAANGCTCTGAGGAGTTTTATTTTTTCCGCTCTAATTTCTTTCGAGCTCAATGAATTTGGTGGCTCCATCGCTACCATACATAGCAATTGGAGCAGATGATTTTGGAACATATCTCTTAATTGTCCAACTTTATC
>PALW01000049.1 GCA_002710745.1 Porticoccaceae bacterium | reverse complement strand
AGCGGAACTGGATCACGCCCAAGATGACCATAAAGTGGAGCTATCATCCCAAAGTCACCAATACTTGGCTTACTTCCAAACAAATAAGGATATTGAGAAAAATGCGCATTTAATATTTTTAACGTTTTATAGTGCATTGTTTCAATAAGTTCTTTTGTATTTGGTCTTACACCCCAAGCAGGCAAAACCTCGTTCTTTATAAAGGCGATTCTATTTTTAGCTCCATCCTTTTCTGGATAAACGGTGGAGAAATGAAATGTAAGAAATTCCCCTTCCTCCTCTCCTTGATTAAAACGGTAATGCATACAGGGCCTTAGCATCCCCTCCGCCCCAATGACATCAAATAATAAACTGAGTATTTTCTGTTTCGGAGTTGTGGGAGAGAAATTTCCACCACTTAAATTCTCATAGTGGTCTATGATGGCTACGCCATCACGAATAACCGCACCATCTGGAAATTCTATGGTTGGTATCCCTCGACGACCTCCTGCTTTTGGTAAAACCACATCATAAAAATATGACGATGANTGCGGCTCCTCTGTATAAGGAATATTAGCTTTTATTAAATAACTTCTAGCTCGGCCCGTGTAGAGTGAGAAAGCAGCACCATATAAAGTGATTGGTTCCATCTAAATTTCCTTAATAACCTTACTCAAATCATTTTATTTATTTAGTCGAATTAATTTATTACTGTCCCGGAATAGCGCAAAAAAAGTCGCTCTCTACCTTCACACTTACCGCTGAATTCGAGTGCCCAGCGCCACCCCAATTTGGCATTACCATCGAATAGAGACCGATGCCTCCTGCAACCATNACTAATATATTTTCTGGAGTTGGTATTCTGGGATAAGTCCCCTCTGGATCGTCTTTGAATGCTTTACCAAACTCCCCTCCATACCTAATGTGTTCAGCTTTTGGCGCATGGGTAAGTTCCCACAGTCGTTTTTGAATCGATTTTCTTGAATGCTTTGCTCTCGCTAACGCAGCAGCATGCTTTGGNCCTAAACAGACAAGAACCGTTCCAGAGGCAAAGATTGCATTGTTAGTGGCCAAGTTTGCCAAGCCAACAGATATTATGTGAAGTAGATTCTCCGCATCCTCAGGATCGTCTGCGTTGTCACTGTAAAGTACAGAGTGCGGCGCTTCGCATCCTAAGAGAGTTACAACACTGTCAGATTTCTCATAACCTAAGCTCACATGTAATGGAGCAAATGGAGACTCCTCTTCCGCCTCTGCAATACAATAAGTAAACTTACCAGGATGCCCATGAATTGNCATGTCTGAAACACCAGGTCGTCCGCCTCCTATATTAATCAAGCATAACCGAAGCGCCCTTCCAATACTGGCATTAGCTCGATGCCCGGGCCCAAGTGCACCATAACCCGAAGCAACGGGCCCACAATCATTACGAGCTGGCCCATTTACAATTATTAGTGGAGCCGTACAGTGAGTTGTCGCTTGTAGCTCAGTTAAATCAAAAGCTGGATCTGCTGCTGCTTTTACCGCGGCCGCTACCAAAGGCATATAGTCAGGCTTACATCCTGCCATTACTGCGGCTGTAGCGACTTTTTCTACTGTTGCAATGCCCATCCCCGGACCTAACTCTCCTAGCACCATATCACCATCCATTCCACTTGCTAATACAAATCTTGCTACTCGCTCGGTAGTTGGAATGACAACAGGCAGACCATCTGTGCATCCCATTTCATGCAGTTGCTCTAACGCNTGTTCTTCGTTTTCAGCTTCTAAAAAATCATTCATTCTCAANACTATTTAAAATTGTTTCTACAACAGAATCTGCAATCCCGGTTATTTTTGCCTCTCCAAGCCCAGCTACAGGGTGAGGTAATTTGACTCTTGGGAGGTCAGGCATACCCAATGATCTGGCTACAAATTTACCTTGTTCCCAAAAATCTTCAGTTACGAGGCAGACTACNGGTAATCCTTTTTTAGCAATGTTATGTCCGTCACGCACGGTGCCGGTAGTACAACTGCCTCAATGCCCATAGCCGGCTATAGCGATCGAACAATCATTTGTGATTTCGNCTAACATTTGGTTATTTGCAGGATTGCCCGCATTACCTTTGTTCCAAAACTTTATATTTATCTTTGGTAATCTTTTTGTGATTGCTTCACCAATTTTTGAAAAAAATAGTTCCGAATCTGGAAATCCGTTAGCTAACAACGCAACGGTGATTCCGTCACCTTGATTTTTCCGCACATTTTTAGATAGCTTATATGGCTCAATTGGCGTAGCCACTCTACCCCTGGGATCAATAAATTTAATCATGAGTATCTCCTTTTTATAAATCCACACATATTTAATTATAGCAAGCTATAATCAAATGATGCAATTATCAATGAAATAATTCAATTTGTTCTCAATAACTATTTTTTATGCTGAGACTGGACGCCCCTCGCAAATTCAGCGATAGATATTAATCTATCACGAGTCAATTCCGGTATTGTATCTGGCATTGCAATTTCAGGCACATGATCTGCGCCATTTACAACGATAGAGGTTGCTTCAACCCCTGCAGCTCTTAACTTTTGAGCGAAAACAACTCCATCATCGCGTATTAAATCCAATTCATAATTGACAATGATATGGGGAGGTAATCCACGCAAATCCAACTCATTAGCAAAAAATGGCCAAGCAAGGGAATTCTCTCCATGCATATCATCAGGGTCATACACTTTTGTCATATTCCTTAAAAGAGGAAGATTACCAACATAATCGATATTCTCTCGATACGACGCTAGATTTGGCGGCAGTTCCGGACTATAGATACCTATAATCATAGGCGCTAGGGAGTAAACACCATCAATCGCGTCAATCCAACCTTCTTTATTTGCCTTAATCGCAGTAGCAAGAACTAAATTACCTCCGCCAGACTCACCTGTAATCACGATCGAGGAGATTCCAAGTTTGGACCGATTTTTATGTGCCCAGATAACTGATTCGGCGCAATCATTCAATCCAGCAGGAAAAGGATGATTACCCTCATGTAATGTTTGAGTGGCAAATTCGACACCAATGACTAAAGCACCTTGTTGAGCTAAAGACTTTCTCCATCTAATACTGTAGGGATTTTTTGCTGAAGAAAACGACATTCCACCACCATGGAAATGCACNATGCATGGTATGNGGCCATCACTTTTCTTAGGTCTNTCGAGGTAGAGCTCAATTTTGCGTCCCTGTTTGTCTTGGATGATCTCTTTTGATGAAGTAATGTCGGAAAATGACGGCATTGATTCTTCGCCTAAGACTTCCCGACTGTCCATCGCTTTATCCATCCACTCCACGAGAGCTATAGCTTCTTCATAAGTTGGATTTATTGAAATTGAGGGTGGNGGGGTCGAAAATAACGGGANNTTTAAATACGCATCCCGAATTCTNGGATCCAACCTTGGNTCCTCTAACAAAGTTAAATTTGGATTCCCAAGTTTCCCAGGCAAGCTAAAATCTATCTCAGGTATNGCACTTNGGGACTTATCTACCTCTGATGATGTCACAAAACCTCCCTTTAAAGTTGTTACAACGCCTAAAAATGAAGCTATCAGAGATCCGATAAAGCTTCTCCGACCTAAGGGACGTAAAAAATTTTTCTTTAAGTGATTTCCCACACAAATTGACCTTCAAAAAAAACCAAGCATACCCAATAAAGAATATGCTTGGCTAATTTTTAACGATAACGTCTATCGCTGACCAAAGTGCCGAGTTAGTTCTATGCCAATATGTCGCGGCATTCCCCAAGAAGCATGACGGCCATACTGACTGTCACCTGTAGACAGGTCTGTAATGTAAGCCTCATCTGTTGCATTGTTGACAAAGAATCGCCCTGTTAATAGCTCATCTGCAGTTTCAAAATTAGCATTTAAGTTCACTACCATATAAGCCGCCTGCGAGTCGTCTAACTGACCAAACTCTCGGAAATACGTTCTTGAACGATAAGCAGTGTTCAAACTTAACGCTAGATTCGCACCACTATCGAATGTCACATTTCTGACAATGCCAATATTAAGATTCGTCTTTGGAGCCTTATTAAGCGGATTACCTTTGTTTTGTAGAACTCCAGCGTCACCTTGTAAAGCGTCAGTATTTAAGAAATCGCCATAAGCTGAGTCAAGATAAGTAAATCCTGCGCTTACTGTCCAGTCATCCCCTATGTTAGAGTTCACCTCAAGTTCAAATCCGTCTATCGTTGAATCACCGGCGTTTACTATAATTCCAACAATTCCGATTACCTGAGCAACCTGAAAATCCGAATAATCATAGTGGAAAGCAGCTGCACTTACCGTAGCCGCACCATCATTTAGGGTAGCCTTGTAACCCACCTCATATGATGCAACTGTCTCAGGATCCCATGGAGGATTACAATCATTTCCATTTATTCCACCTACTTTGAACCCCTCAGAGTAACTTCCATAAACCATAGCATCGTCTGAAGTATCATATTCAACAGACACTCTTCCTGTATTCGCAGAGTCAGACCAGATAGTCTCCACAATTCCACCACAAAGATCCGCTATAGGATCAGGCATACCTGTAAAGAAAATTTGCCTTGAGTGCTGCTCATGCATGTCTTCGTCCGTTTTTCGGAATCCAACACCTAGACGCATATCCTCTGAAACTGAGTAAGTCATATCAAAGAACGCGGACTTAGATTCGGTATCATTTTGCTGCTGAAATATCTCGAAGCGACCAGGCATCGGGAAAAAAGCAGGTATGGGTAAATTAATAATAAAGTCTCGACTTTTCTTATCATCCATGTAGTACATACCAGCAATCCAGTTTAATTTATCATTNCCACCCGATATATTAATCTCTTGAGTGAACGTATCCGTCCAAGTTTTCATATATCGCTGGAAAAGACCTACTGATGAACCATCTGCTGGACCCTCAAACTCATCATCCCAATTTTGATTGGCTGTAATTGATTTGATCATGATACCGTTATCCAATTCCCAATTAAGGGTTAGCTTCTGCATATCATACTGGCGATCAGAGTCAGAGTTCCCATTGTTATATATTTTCCATGGNTCCTCNGTGACCAACGTNCCTTCAATCGGTAAGTTAGTTCGTGCATTTGCATACTCTAAATGCTCTTTTACAATTGCATGCGGATCCATCGGCCCACTCATCGTGCTTCGCCCAACAGAGAGATGCGCATCCAGGTTCTCACTCACCTGTCCTACTAAGTTCANCCGTAAGTTTGTTTTCTTTCCCATCATNTGATCATTNAANCCNGGCATTAAGTTTTCTACCCAGCCCTCACCCATGTCGAGATGGCTAGCTGCAACGCGTATTCCAACAGAGTCCGAAATGGGCCCACTGTATACAGCCTCTACTGAGGTATGATCATAAGTAGCTGCGCCTACCTTGACGCGNCCATATACTTCATCTGTAGGTTTGGCCGTAANGTAGTTAACTGCNCCACCATTAGAATTTCGTCCATANAGAGTTCCTTGGGGACCTCTCAANACTTCAACCCTTTCCAANTCCAACTGAGACAATTGCGAGCTTGTTCCGGCGGACTGGACAACACCGTCGATAGTAACGAGGACTCCAGGCTGGTTATTGAACTCACCAATACCTCGAATCGATATTGTTTTATTACCTAAATTTTGACCATAATGCATGCTAGGAACTGCAAACTGCAGTTCAGTCAAATCCGTAATTCCACGCGCCGCTAAATCATCTCCAGTAAGTGCAGTGATNGCACTCGGAGTTTCCATCACAGAGGACGTCTTTTTGAGTCCCGTAACGACAATTTCTTCAATTTCAGCACTAATTGCAGCCCCAGAAAGCACCATTCCAACAGCGCATGCCAGGACGGAAATGCTATGGACACTTTTATTCTTCATGATTTTCCCCCTTAGATTACATCTTCATTTTAGTTATAGTAAGTTATACCAAAGTATATTACTCAACTGACTGCTAAAGCAAGAGAAGGCAATAAACTTATAAATATCCTCCTAATAGACGATTGGCCGATTATTTTCCATGAATTTCCGAATATCAACGTTAAAACTTACCAGCACTAACNTTGCCGCTAAATTCCTCTCCCATCCATCACTGCAGATCTAGATTGAAAATACTTAGACCAGTAAACCACTTNAAAGGTAAGGACCGAGCACAACTGTTTATAAATATCTATTTGCTTAGGATTCGNTGGATGATGGACTTTAGTTAGGCATTTTTACTCAAATTAAATCTGTCAGCTTCGATAGCCATGAAATCATGTTCGTCTAGTCGTACAATGGTTCTGAAATCCAGATTGGTTGTTTAGAATTGCTTTTGTAATTCAATCACCTGCCTTCCTAAAAACTAGTAATGAGGCTCTGGATCAGATATTCAGCTTAGACTTATTTACTTTCAAGCTCATGGAAAATGATTACTTAATCGTCTAAGCTTAGGGATTCGTTGTAAAGAGCCTTCATCCATTTTGGGAGCGCATCAGAGGAATAATTTAGTGAAATCAAGCGACACTTTAAAGGNGTTTATTAATTTGAAAGCTCGGCTATCAAGGTTTCTTGTTAGCATCGTGCCAACCAAAGAAGTCGAAGATATCCTACAAGAAACTTACATACGCATATGCAAAGCTAATAATAAAACCGACATAAAAGACTCTGAGTCTTTTATTTTTCGCACGGCAAGGAATTTGGCTCTTGATCATTTAAAACGTGCTGAAACACGCCTNACANGAGGTGTCGATAATATGGATTATATTGTCACCCAAGAAAATGATCCTACTTACGGCCAGATTGCTTCAGATGAAGAGTTTGGACTTTTTTGCTCATGCGTACGAGAGTTACCAAGGCAATCGCGGCGAGCGTTTCTCTTAAAAAAAGTTTATGGGTATAGTTTGAAAGAAATTATGCTTGAGATGGATCTTAGTCAGTCAACAGTAGAGTCACATATTGTAAGTGCAACAAAAAAAGTTGTGCAATATATGCGAAATAAGGGCATAGACTCTATATCGCCAAATGGCGGTCAAAGCACTGACAAACGACATAAAAAGACCTGCATCTAGGATCAATGAAATGAGTAGTGTGGTTTCAATCAACAGCGATGAAGAACGTTTAGATACGGCAACCCGGTGGATTCTAAGACTCGATAATAATGACCTAACTGAAGAAGACCAAAGTGCTTTGGTTGATTGGTTAGTTAAAGATCAAAGGAACTGTGAGGTCTTATTAGAAGTCGCCACTACNTGGGACAAGATTAACGTNCTTGCCGATCTTTCTGATTTNTTCCCGCATTCATTGACGTCTGTTTTAAAATCCAAAACATTGTTTGATGTATGGTGGTTTAACCCTCTCCTATTTGCATGTGTGGTTGCGTTAGTGGTCAACGTGACAATAATAATTTCTTCGTAGAGCCCAAGGACTATCGATATCGTGTGGCCTTGTCACTATATCTAACAATCACTTACTTAAAGGAAAACTCATGTCTGTATCTCTCAATATCAGCGAAGACATTGCTCTCATTACTATGGATGACGGCAAGGCAAATGCTGTTTCAAATACGATTTTGGAAGCGCTCGAGAATGTNCTAAATGAGGCTGAGCAAAAAGCCAAGGCTGTCGTCCTTGCAGGACGACCTGGTTTGTTTTGTGCTGGTTTTGATTTGAAGATAATGAAAAGTGGCAGTGACGAGGAGAGAGCTGCTCTGGGTAATCGCGGGGGTTGGATGGTACACCGNCTTTACTCTTTCCCCAAGCCCATAATCGCAGCAGCGACTGGTCATGGAATAGCCCTCGGTGCACTATTTCTGCTGGGCTGCGATGTCCGAGTTGGGGCGCTCGGCGACTATCACTTTGGTCTAAATGAAACAGCAATCAATCTGCCACTACCCATCTTTGGTCTGGAGGTCGCCGAAGCCCGTCTGGCTCGAGACCGCATGGTTGAGGCTGTTCTGCAAGCGCGTCTTTACCAGGCAAAGGAAGCTGTTACCGTTGGTTACTTGGATCATGCTGTTGCGCCAGACAAAGTTATATCGCACTCTATCAACATTGCACATGACTTGGCGGCAATTCCTGGTGAGGCCTACAATGAAAATAAGCAATTGATGCGCCGCTTAACACTGAGCACTATAGCAGCGAGCCTGACGTAGTGGAGTTCAATTTCATACGAGAGGATAAAATAAAATGCAATTGATTGAATGGTGCTTGTCGAAGGGGCGACTGCTAACACTTTTAACAATGTTAACTCTTGCCGCCTGCACAGAAAAAGAACTGCCAGAAACGATAGCCGTTGCAGCTAGCTCGAGTCTTCATAGCTTAAATGCGGATAACCGACCTAATATTTTGTTGATTGTAGCTGATGACCTGGGATACACCGATCTTGGAAGTTTCGGCGGCGAGATCAATACCCCAACTCTTGATTATCTTGCTGAATCCGGTTTGAAGCTAAGTAATTTTCACACTGCNCCAACTTGCTCGCCCACCCGTGCAATGTTGCTCTCAGGCACCGATAACCACATAGCAGGTTTAGGCGCTATGGCCGAAGCGATGCCGCCTAATCTTAGAGGCCGACCTGGCTACGAAGGCTATTTGAACGAACATGTCGCATCACTTCCCAGCCTAATGCAGGATGCAGGCTACCGTACATACATGGCGGGTAAATGGCACTTGGGCCAAGAGGAGCATAACAGTCCAATGGCCCGGGGCTTTGACCTGTCTTACGCCTTGTTGGATGGTGGGGCGGGGCATTTTGACATGTTAGCAGCAGTGGGGCCTGGCCAAGCGCGATACCGGGAAGATGGAAACCTCGTTGAGGTCCCTGAGGACTTTTATTCGACCCGTTTTTATGTAGACAAGCTGATCGACTACACTGAAGCAAACAAAAATGAGAATCGCCCTTTTTTCGCTTACTTGGCATTCACTGCCCCACACTGGCCGTTGCAGGCGCCAGAAGACTCTATCGCCAAATACAAGAGTGTATACGACGCAGGCTATGACGTGCTCTATAAGAAGCGTATGGAGGGGCTTGAGTCTAAGGGACTGATGCCTGAAGGAGCGAAAGAATGGCATCGTCTGCCGGGTGANAAGGCCTGGAATGTTCTGAGCGATCAAGAAAAACGATACGAGGCGCGTAGGATGGAGATTTATGCTGCCATGGTTGACGACATGGATATTCATACAGGGCGTTTGTTAAAGCATCTAGAGCGTATTGGGGAGCGAGACAACACTTTAATTATCTTTATGTCAGATAATGGTGCTGATCCGGGGAGCATGAGCGACTTACCTATGTTTGTAAACTGGTTAAGTGACTGTTGCGACAACAGTTTCCAGAACATGGGCAAAGCAAACTCATTAGTTTGGTATGGCCCAAATTGGGCCCGAGCTGGCAGTGCGCCCTATAAAGGTTTTAAGGGCCTCACGAGTGGAGGAGGAATTCGAGTCCCCGCTTTTATTCACTTTGCAGGAATCAAACGGCAGGGTGAAGTTAGCGATACATTTATCTCTGTCAAGGATGTGATGCCGACTTTACTGGACTTTGCAGGCACAGCTCATCCGGGTGAACGTTATAAAGGGCGGGATGTGGCACCAATCCAAGGTAAATCAATGTATTCCTTCTTATCAGGTGAAACAGATCAGGTCCATGATGGAGACTATGTTATGGGCTGGGAAATTTTTTCCAACCTCGCTATCCAGCAGGGAGACTGGAAGATCACTCAGAGGCCGGTAAATCCTATGGCGCAAAGCGATTCCAAAGTTGAATGGGAACTTTACAATATAAAAAATGATCCTTCAGAGCAAACTGACCTGGCGGTAGCGGAGCCCGGAAAGCTAAAAGAGCTGATTCTGCATTGGGAGCAATATGCTAAAGACAATAGAATTATCTTGCCCGAGTGGAAGATCAGTGAATGAAATATCGTGATAATTACATCACTGAAACTAATTTGTAGTTGCGCCTTTGTTTGAGCCGATGGATTTCAACGCCCCCTCTTGCGGCTTTCGCAACTAAACGCGAGAAGGTTGATTCATCAGGCGTCGTTCTCGCACCTGTCGAAGTTTGTATGCAGCAAAGGAAATACTGAGAGGTGCTGTGATTAACACAGTTGCAGTACCAAGCCAAAAGACTAAACGTTCAAATGCGCTTGCGCGCAACGGGGCTGGACCATTCATGGAGAAGTACTGCCTAGAATACAGATGTCTGTAGGCTTTACACTCATGCTCCATGGCTGAAATCCAATTGCGAAGTTGCTTCAGATCGGAGCTTTCTATCAAAACATATAGCATCGGTACGGGAATACTCGCATACAACTGAACAGTGCCAAAAAGATAAATGTCGCGTAAACCTGGTTTTTCGCCGTCTAAAAATGGGCCCGGTGACTCGAGAAGCTTATCCTGCCAGTCGCGATAGGCAGCACACATATCTGCGGTCGAAGGTATCTTTTTCACACGCTGTTTTGAGCCGTCGTTCAGAGCTGATAACTTTTTTGGAATTTGGCGAAGAATAATGTAGAACATTAATGCGACAAATGGCCGACGGAAGAAGTTAGCTAGACGTACCAGGACGTTGTCATTTTCATCGCGAATCCAGCCCCATTGGCGCCAGAATTGTAAAGGACTATCAATGCGGTTGAAGCCACCCCAGAGTGTTTTCAACAGAGCAATCAAATCTTCCCTTTCCAGTCGTCCGTAGCCATGCTGCTCTAGAATGTCTGCCGACTGAAGCATCCAGGTACCGTCACTCCCAAGTTGGGCGGGCATCAGAATACCTGAGTGCTTAAACAGCTTCCTCGGGGGGAAGGTTGTAACCTTGTATTCAACTCCCTTCAGATGGAGACCTAAAAGCACGGCCTGCACCCAGCTTGAGTGATCTCCACCGTAGATGATAATGTCTTTTTTTGCAGAGTCCATGAAACAACCAGTTTATAATCAAAACTTGAACAGTAAAAGGTCCGGCTATTCTTCTAAATTCAAGTATCTCCCTCGACACCGAATATTGGTCTACAGCCTCATTATTAACCTAATGTCATTGAGATAGCGATTTCAGAAATCCAATCACCGACCTTTCTGTTTCCATGTAAGTATCGGGCGCCATATCACGAAACAAAATGTCTGACCCATGTGTGCTGCCTAGGATCGTCCTGCAAGATGCCGATACTCCAGCGCTGAGCAATTTTCGGAAATAGGCAACGCCCTCATCCCTAACCGGGTCAAGTTCGTGAACGGATATAAAATGAGGAGGAAGTCCTTCAAGGTCACTTACATTTGCATAGTGAGGCCAAGCCAGCGGGTTTAATGCATCACTGGGGTCGGGCGTGTAAAGTTTGGCCATTGCCGCAGCCTCATCGAGATTCATAACATAACCGTCATTCTCGTGAAGAGAGAGAAGATCAGTGGGTTTACTCGCATAAGCTCCCGATATGTGAGGACACATTGCATAGACACCATCTATTTCAGGAAGCCATCCTTCCTGCTTAGCTCTCAAGGTGGTAGCAAGTGATAAATTGCCGCCACCAGATGCCCCTGATAGCATCAGCGTAGAAATTCCAAGCTGCCGCTTTTGAGAATATACCCATCGGGCAGATGTTGAGCAATCATTAAGACCTGCCGGAAATGGATGATTACCCAGCACACCTCCAGCATTACGAAATTCTACACCTATAACGACTATACCTGCACTCGCAAGGCTATCCCGCCATCGCACAAACGGAGGAAAACTGGCGCCCAACATCACCATACCCCCGCCATGCAAGTCAACAATGCATGGTAAGTCATTAAAAGTTTTTTTGGGCCGATGAATGTGCAGCAGTATTTCGTTGCCATCAATGCCAGTGATTGACTTAGTGGACCTCGAGATATCCGCGGGCACCACTACTTCTGGGGGAAACATCTGCATTTGAGCAGCTTCCATCATCGCGCAGTGGGCTAAGCAATCCTCATAGGAAGAGTTGCCATCAACACCTGCATTTTGCATTGTTTCAGTCGCATCAGGTATTGCCAAAAATGCTTGCCGAAGCCTCGGATCCAAACGGGGATCAAAAGGCAAAGCCAAGTCCGGCTGGCCTAGTCGCCCTGGAAAAGCTAATTTGTCGTCCATGTTTATAATCCTTACTCAGTTTTCAACGTAAATCAATTGGTCGGGAATTGTTATGCTGCCGGCTCAAACCCAAAACCGATGGTTTCAATGCCATGATCGTCTTTACCCATTGGATAGGTGCCCAAGGTGACCTTCATTCCCAGTGAGGTGGGGTTCCCCTCTCAGGCTAGGGTAGTCAACCAATGGAATCCGTTCGGACATACATTAGGCCCTTTATATTGTTATAGAATCCTATACAGACGATTGACTGACTATTTTCCATGAGGCCCCGAGCTCTGGCATAGAATATCACCGGCGCTCCAAAGGCATATGATGCATTCTTTGAATTCTAATTGGAGGTCATCACAACAAATGTATTGGCCGAGTCTATCAATATCTTGGTCATGATCATTCGAAAGGAGCTTCAATTCAAGGCTTTTCCCTTACTTTATTGTAGGCATTTTCGGCCAGCTCATTTTAAAAAATAGCTTAAAACAAGGACTTTTTTACAGTAACTAGATATCGAAGGATGACGGTCTGCATTACCAAATTGATTTGCTCAACAATCAACCAGATCCTATTAAGTAATAGAATCTACGTGTTATTTTATTACAGTCGATTGCTTGTGGCACCACTGTGAACCGCAACGTTGAGGGGGTTGACCGAAAAGTAGTACCAAACCCATACGCTTGGTTAACGTCTAATTCTTAGGCGCATGTTTTACTTGGGCCCGCTGTGCACGCTGGAAGCCTGGTCGTTCTTTAAGACGCTGAAGGTAGGCCAATGTTTGCGGTTCATAGGCATCGCTGAAGCCNAGTAATTCACCCAGAAAAAGCGCGAAGTGAATCGCTATATCTGCTACTGTGAAACGACCGTCTACCAGGAATTCATTGTTCTTGAGTTTAGCGTTTAACATTTTCAACCGCGCTAGATACCACTTGCGATAAGCCTCCCCGGCTTCCCCCAAGCCCTTCTGTGGCTCCTGAATCTGGAAGCGTATAAAAACAGTCTGTGGAAAGGTAAGAGTCGCATCAGAATGGAAAAGCCAGTTCAGGTACTGGGCATATTCGGGGTGGTCAGGTTTCAGTCCAAAGTCATGGCGCTGATATTTTTCAACCAAGTAAAGGCATATACCCGAAGACTCTGTCATAAATGTGTCGCCGTCTTGCAAATAAGGAATCGTACCCAGCGGGTTTATTTCCATATACGGCTTATGCAAAAAACGCGGAGGGAAGGGCATAACCTCCAGATCATAGGGAATCTCCAATTCCTCTAATGCCCAGAGAGCTCTCAGCGAACGGGCATTATCACAGTGCCAGAGTTTAGGGAGTGTTTGAGTCATTNTGGCTCCTAGAAATTTTCGCAGATAATAAGGATTTTGGAGTATACTGAACTGAAATTTTATTTTCCAATCCCACCTTCACGGCGCGCTCGGTTCTTGCGCAG
Organism: Porticoccaceae bacterium; assembly: GCA_002710745.1. Lineage (GTDB taxonomy): Bacteria > Pseudomonadota > Gammaproteobacteria > Pseudomonadales > Porticoccaceae > AAA300-D14. The sequence goes on along the minus strand of PALW01000049.1, from coordinate 6,567 downwards.
AACTATTGAAATGAGTGGTATTATTGCCTAGCATACAACTCAATAATGGGACCAAAAGTAAGTGCTATTGCCTTTAACGTTAGTTCGCGCACTGTCAATCATTTCATTTAATCAAAGGAGTCTGCATGAGCACCATACCTATATCTGAAATACAAAATTACGTTGGCGCAAATTTGGGCGCATCCGAATGGATGAAGATAGATCAGGCTCGCGTCAACAGTTTTGCTGAGGTGACCGGGGACTTCCAGTTTATTCACCTAGACGAAGAGGCTGCNAGCAAGACACCATTTGGTGGTACCATTGCCCACGGTTTTTTGACACTCTCCTTGGTTGCTTCGATGGGACCTCAGAAGTCGCTGGTACTAGAAGGTTGGCAGATGGGTGTCAATTACGGCTCCGACAAAGTGAGATTCCTGCATCCTGTTCGNGTTGGAAAACGCATACGGGCCCATTGGAAACTGCTTTCTGTCATCGCGAAGACAGAGACAAACTACCTGTTCAAATACGAAGTAAGCGTTGAAATTGAGGGTGTAGAGACGCCGGCCCTTGTCTATGAGTCTTTACTGATGCAGGTAGTCGCCGCCTAAATAAAATCTTCGCAAAGACGGAGCGCCAAAGATATCTCGGTCATTCTCGACGAGGCCTATAATGAACACCTGCAATGGGTATACCCCCCTGACGCTAGTCACGACAGCGGCAACACTGAAGTAGTAGAATTCAATTCTCAAAACTGCTTCCCTCACTTAGCTTGCTATTTTCGGTGACACCTATAAATTGGCAGCAATAAAAACTAAAAAAGGAATTCATGATCCTTGAGATCGCTGGCAATAATCTGCGAGGGTCAGGGAATTAATGGAAAATGGTTAGTGAATCGTCTTACNGACTTACCAATAGCGANAGGGGTNGGTAAGTAGGCCNACTAGCGGANGATATATGTTTAGTTAGNCTTCTATAAAGCTATGCACCCCAAGCTTCAANGGCTNCTAACTGGAGATCGGAGGCTCGCTATTTTTTATTTGTTAACTTTAGGATAAATACTATGAAAGACGCAGTGATCGTTTCAACAGCACGTACCCCAATCGGCAAGGCATTTCGCGGTGCGTTCAACAATACCAAANCCCCAACGATGACAGCAATGGCCATAAAAGCCGCTGTTGCACGNGCAGGTATCGACGGTGCTGAGATTGACGATGTTGTAATGGGTTGCGGCATGCAAGCAGCCAGCGCTGCCGGCAACATTGCCAGAACAGCGGCATTGGCAGCAGGCGTTCCTGTCACTGTATCAGCAAACACTATTGATAGGCAGTGTTCCTCTGGCTTGGCGGCTATCGCTGCCGGCGCTAGACAGATTATGGTCGATGGAATGAGTGTGGTGCTTGCGGGTGGGACAGAACAGATCTCATTGATTCAAAATGATTATATGGAAATGGCAAAAACCGGAGTTGATCCTAATGTACTTGCACAGGCTGAGCACGCTTACATGCCAATGTTAGGCACGGCTGAATTTGTCAGTAAAAAGTACGGCATATCACGAGAAAGCCAAGATGAATATGCTCTGCAGTCGCAACAGCGTACTGCAGCTGCGCAGCAAGCGGGCAAATTTGATGATGAAATCATTACTACCACCACCACCAAGGCGGTCATCAACAAAGAAACTAAAGCAGTAACTTATGAGGAAGTAACGTTAAGCCAGGATGAGGGCAATCGTCCCAGCACTAAACTAGAAACCCTGCAGTCATTAAACCCTGTAATCGAGGGAGGNTGTGTCACAGCAGGCAATGCTAGCCAGCTATCTGACGGTGCTAGTGCCTGTATTTTGATGGACGGTAAACTGGCCGAGCAAAAAGGACTCGCTCCATTAGGCATTTATCGTGGTATGGCGGTAGCCGGCTGCGCTCCAGAGGAAATGGGCATTGGTCCGATTTATGCGATACCCAAACTCTTAAAGCAACAAGGCCTGGATATTAGCGATATTGGTNTATGGGAACTAAACGAGGCATTTGCTTGTCAGGCACTTTACTGTCGCGATCATTTGGGTATCGACCCTGATATCTACAATGTTAATGGCGGCGGTATCTCTGTTGGTCATCCGTATGGAATGACAGGTTCTCGTTTGGTAGGCCATGCATTGATTGAAGGCAAGCGACGTGGCNTCAAATATGTAGTAATCACTATGTGCGTCGGTGGTGGTATGGGTGCTGCAGGATTATTTGAAGTCGCCTGAGGTATAACTTAAGCCTATGACAAATTTCTTTGTTTGCGCTAGACTTGAAGAAAAACTATTAATAATGAACTGACCTGTTTTAGGTCGTTTAAACTGATGACTAAATAGGAGGAAATCCCTTGTTGAAACTGCATTTCGTCAAAAATACCCGCGCCGAACGCATCGCCTGGTTATTGGAAGAGCTCAATCTTCCCTACGAACTGAATAAACTCGAATTCACACAGGACTCGTTAAAGTCTGGCACTCACCGAAAACGTCATCCACTTGGACGTATTCCAGTTCTCGAAGACGGCGATGTTAGAATATTTGAGTCTGGCGCGATCACGCAGTATATTCTCGCTCGGCATAAGAACGGAGGCCTCCAGCCCGCTGTGGATTCCCCGGTATTCCCCGAGTATCTCCAATGGTTCCACTTCAGCGAGGGCATGGTAATGCCGCCGATGAATATAATCGTCGTGCAGAAGATATTGCTCCCGCCCGATCGACGCGATCCTGTGGCGCTTGCCCAGGCGCAGAAGCTGCTTGGAAAGGCCCTAACCCCCCTCGAAGAAGTGCTGGAAGGACGGGAATATCTGGTCGGTGACTTTACCGCCGCCGACATAATGCTCGGACATGCAATCTATCAGGCAGGTCAGCTTATGGATCAGTCCTCGCCAAATCTTCAAGCCTACCGCGAGCGCATCGCCGCCCGTCCCGCCTTCGCCAAGATCCTTGCGATGCGCTAAATCTTCTNCANGANAGGTTTCGCTGGTAGNGAGGAATAAAAGGTACCGTGACAAGTCCTGCTTTGTGATGCGTGTCGTAATGAACGCAGGCGCTCTCCAGCCTCAGTCTCAGTCTCAGTCTCAGTCTCAGTCTCAGTCTCAGTCTCAGTCTCACTGAGGATTGAACTGTATAATCCCGCANCGCGATAGTTCTAGCTCAACAAGCTCTCCGGCAGGTCCACCTCCAGTGCTCGCAGATACTCACCAAGGCCTTTGGCCTGAGAGTCGAGGCGTNTCGTGGCGGCGACACCCTCGCNCAACAAGCCCCTGAAACACAAAGTTGATGGAGCGGATGCTAGGCAACGGGTAGCGGTTTACCGTGTGCTCGCGTGCTTCTGGCATCAGCTCCTGCAGTTTTTCAATTGTCAGGTTCTTCTCCAGCCAGGCCCAAGCCTCATCACTGCGTGCGAATACACCGACATTTGCGCTGCCAGCCTTGTCTCCGGAGCGGGCGCCGTAAACTAGACCCAGCGGGACGCGACGAGTAGGACCACCTGGTAATGTCGCGTTAGGACCCGAGCTTGGTTTTACCAGTTTAGCGGGATCTTTGCAGGGCAGGCAGCTGATCTCGGTCACCTCATCGCCCATATGCAGACGCTGAGTCACAAGTTTGGCCGGTATGAGTGTCGGCCAGCACACACCAAACACCTGACTGCTACCAGGCAAAACGCAAGTGCCGGGGTAATTGGCCAGTCCCAGCTCAACACCTGCTCGGAAAAAGGCCTTGCCGGCGAGCTTTGGGTCACTACTTTTAACCACAATACGCAGTTCATGCACGTGTTCTTCGTTATTTCGCGGATCGCTAACGCCGGGAATCAGTTCAACTTTGACCTCATCAAAGCTGTCCTTTCCCTTGGGAAACTGGGCCCATAAAGCACGCTCGTATAAGTCTGCCTTCTCCTGAATATCGAGGCCGGTCAATGCCATCGAACTTACAGTGCGCCAGCCACCATTGTAATTCATAGAGACCTTCAGCGTGTCCGGTCCCGGTTCGCCGCGGACACCGAAAATGCGCACTCGATTTGGGGCAATTTCTTCCAGCTCAATGGTATCGAACCTGCTAATGACGTCAGGGTTCTTGTATTCGGGGGCGCCAACCTCATACAAAAGTTGCGAAGTGACAGTACCAATGCTTACCTGGCCACCGTGGTTCTCGTGCTTGGTGATCACAGTAGAGCCATCGGCTGCAATTTCTGCTATAGGGAAGCCGGGGTGTTCCAGCCCGGGGACCTCCTTGAAAAAGCTATAATTACCACCAGTTGCTTGGCAGCCGCACTCGATCACGTGACCAGCGACGATAGCACCAGCCAATTGATCGTAATCACCAGGCTTCCAGCCGTGGTGCCATGCTGCGGCGCCACTGACAATGGCGGCGTCGGTGGTTCGGCCAGTTATCACAATATCCGCACCGCGATTGAGAGCCTCGGTGATGCCCCAGCCACCGATATATGCATTGGCAGTGAGCATATCCTGTTCACCCAGTGCTTCACCCGTATCCATGTGCTCAAACCTGTTACCGGTGGCCTTTAGTTCGGGCAAACGGTTCATCAGGTCATCACCATCTATCCAAGCAACTCTTGCATTGATTCCCTGCTCATCTAGTAACACTTGTACGGCGTCTGCACAGCCTTTGGGATTGAGTCCACCAGCGTTGCTAACGACCTTGATACTTTTATCTATACAGGTCGCAGCGACCTGCTGCATCTGCTGCACGAAGGTGCGTGCGTACCCGGCCTCTTTATGCTTGGCCTGAGTCTTGGCGAGAATCAGCATGGTTAGTTCTGCTAGCCAGTCACCAGTAAGAACATCGATGGGGCCACCCTCAACCATCTCCTTTGCGGCGGATAAACGATCGCCATAAAAACCAGAGCAGTTGGCTATGCGAATGGGTTCTTTCATATTATCACCTCTAATTTGTGAGTTTTTCTGTACGATAGATTCTTTGAACCAAATACCGGCACCGAACTGGGTCCAATTTTGCAGCAACCTGCCGTGATTACTTTCATGTGACTAATGGTCCCGCCAATTCAAGTCGTCTAGGATCCCTTTATTGCCATCTAAACTTTTTATGGCTTCAGCTCTCGCCAGAATCGTCTTCTACAACAACAAGCAGCTCTCCACCTTCAACCTTGTCGCCAATGGCAACACGCACTTCGCTAACTACCCCGTCTTGTGGTGAAACTGCGCTATGTTCCATTTTCATGGCTTCAATAATTGCAAGTACCTGGCCGGCGCTCACTTGCTCGCCCGGTGCCACTTGAACCGCAATGACGGTGCCAGGCATAGGTGATGTCAATCCACCAGCGACAGCTTCGGGTGCATTGATTTCTGGAAAACGCGTTTTCAGGCTTAGGGAGATATCACCGTCTGCGCCGTGAACCCACCATTGATTGCCATGGTTGTTTACAGTGGCAGTCATACGGCGGCCATTGACTGCGAATTCCAAGCGGTCACCAGACACTCTAATAACGCGTGCGATGACAGTTTCACCCGATACTGTGAAATTGAAGTCGCCATCTCGTCGGCTACTGTACTCGGTAAGTATCTCCTGGTCATGGTAAACGAAGGTATTGCGCTCGGGCGGCATCCGGGTGATACGAAATCCGCTAGGCAGCGTCTGCAAAACATCTGCCGCACTTCGGTTACGGTACTGAATGAATAGGGAAGCGGCAATAGCCTTATTACGCAGTTCGGATTCGTTGAGAGTGCGCTCGCGAGGGGGATTGACCTCTTCGATAAACGACGTAGTGGTATCGCCAGCCAGAAATCGAGGATGGCGTAAGGTCGTAATCAAAAAGTCACGGTTGGTGATCACGCCTTGAATACGCATGCGCTCTAACACCCGTGCCAACCGCAATGCTGCTTCTTCCCTGGTAGGAGCATGAGTAGTGATCTTAGCCAGCATCGGGTCAAAATTGACACTGACTTTGCTGCCAGAAGTGACGCCAGAATCGTACCGAGCCTCTGGTGTGGTAGGCATTTCCCAAGCCAGAACTTCACCGGTTGCAGGCAAAAATTCATTGGCTGGATCTTCAGCATATATGCGAGCTTCGATGGCATGGCCATCAATCTCTAAACTCTCCTGGGTGAACGATAGGGGATAGCCCTGAGCAACTCGAATTTGCTCTCGCACCAGATCAACACCAGTAATCTCCTCAGTGACAGGGTGTTCCACCTGTAGCCGTGTGTTTACCTCAAGGAAAAAGAATTCGCCGCTGGAATCAAGAAGAAACTCGACCGTGCCAGCATTTTCATAGTTGATTGCCCGTACCGCCTGGATACCCGCCTGGCCCATACGCTCGCGCAACTCAGGTGACACCGCCGATGACGGCGCCTCTTCAATAATTTTCTGGTGGCGACGCTGGATTGAGCACTCTCGTTCGAAGCAGTGAACAAGATTGCCGTGAGAATCGCCGATAACCTGAATTTCCACATGGCGAGCACCGTTTAGGTAACGCTCAAGGAATACGGTGGCGTCGCCGAAAGCAGAGGCCGCCTCCCGTTTGGCGCTGGCAACTGCGTCTTCGAGCTCAGAGGCCTCATTGACGATGCGCATACCTTTGCCGCCACCACCGGCGG
>PALW01000048.1 GCA_002710745.1 Porticoccaceae bacterium | reverse complement strand
AGAATACCCCCCAAAAACCCCAAATCCCTCCAAAAAAAAGGACGGATGTGACTATTGCTATGGGATGCAAATCTACAACCTCCGAAAACAAAATCGGGACCAATATGTTGCCATCTAAAAATTGAATCGCCAAATAGCATCCTATCAACCAAAGCAGTTCTGAGGAATACCCCCATTGCAAAAGACCTACTATTACGACGGGAATAGTTACTACAAGCGCTCCTATATATGGTATTAAAACTGACAAACCGACTGCAATTGCTAGCAAAGCCGCATAATTTAAGTTGAGCATCACAAACGCTATATATGAAACAAAGCCAACAATAAATATTTCAATCGCCTTACCTCGAATATAATTCGCAAGCTGCAAATCCATTTCTTTCCATATTGTACTCAATACATTTCGTTTAGCAGGGAGTATTTTAGATAAAGCATCAAGAATAATTAATTTATCAATCAAAAAGAAAAAGACTAAGACTGGGACAAGAAGAACATAAACACCAACTGCTAGAATACTTGGTAATCCCGCGATGGAAAACGAGAATAACTGCTCCACGAGACTACCTATCTTTTCTGATGCACTTAGCATTACCAGCTCTAACTGCTCTTTAGTAATATATTCACCATATTGTTCAGGCAAGTCTGACAATATGTCTCTGACCCTAGAGGCTGCATTTGGTAACTCAGAAACAAGCAGAGACATTTGCTTACCTAAGAGTGGCAATACAAAAATAAGCAACAAAATTAAGGCGCAAAGAAATAACAAAAATGTCACATAAACAGAGAAGCTTTCGGAAATGCCAAGCTTTTTAAATTTATTAACGACGCCTTGTAATAAAAATGCAATTACGATAGAAGCAAACAGTGGGCCGAGAATTGACCCGAAAAACACTATAAAAAGAAAAGTGGCCGCTATCACGACGAGTAAAAGAATAGACTCTTCTGAGGAAAGATAGCGAGAAGCCCAACTTTTCAACACATTTTTCAATTGAAAATACCTAAACTGACAAGCTAATATGAGACATCAATTAGCTACTCATTGCAACTCGTAACTTCTTTGTTATGTGCATCTATTAAAATTTCTATACTGTTGTTTTATGTTTAGTGACATACTCTAGTGCGGGCTTTTCGGACAAAATATGTTAATGAAATACGTTTCTTTATTTTCAGTTATTATTCTACTCTCACTTTGTGAAGTGAAGTCAGATGAAATTTCGCTACCCGTAATAGGAGATACACTCTCCGGTGTGGTCTCTAACCAGCAAGAGGTTAGAATGGGTCAAGCTTGGCTTAAAATGTTTAGAAGTCAGGTGAAGGAGCTAAACGATCCGTTAATAAAGAGTTATGTTGAAAATCTAATATATAATCTTGCTACTTTCAGTGAGTTGAGCAACCCTAAATTAGAGATAGTGATAGTGCCAAATGAGACTATTAATGCGTTTGCTGTTCCTGGTGGAGTAATTGGCTTGCATACTGGCCTTTTTGATTATGCTGAAACTGAGGACCAATTCGCTTCAGTTATGGCGCATGAATTAGCCCACTTGAGCCAAAGGCACTTTGCGAGAAGGATAGAAAAAAGTAAAGACAATTCAATAACGGGACTCGCAAGTCTGCTTGCGGGACTTGTTCTTGCGTCAACACTCGGCGGCGATGCTGCAATGGCAGCAATCACAGCTGGTCAAGCATACTCAGTCGAGAATCAATTAAGATATAGCAGATCAAACGAGAAAGAAGCTGATCGAGTCGGTCTTGATACAATGAAAAAAGCTGGCCGGAATCCCAGAGCATCTGCTCAAATGTTTGAAATAATGCTGAAGCAAGTTCGTCACTTCGGGGATAGACCTCCAGAATTTCTGCTAACCCACCCAGTGACAGAAAACCGGTTGGCAGATGCGAAAGCAAGAACACTCAATGAACCTCGCAAGTTCTTTTCAGACTCAATAAAATACCAGATCATAAAAGCTAGAGCCAAAGTCCTCACGTCGAAAGATTTAACAAATTTAGAAAGTGTGTATCGAAATGCACTTAAGACTGGGAAAGATAAATCCTTTGGCGCGCAATACGGACTATCTCTCGTCTTAAGCAAACTCAATCGTCATGATGAGGCGAGATTTATAATGGATCAAATACTTAATGCAAGGTCAGAAAAAATTGCTCTTGTATACTCCGACATAGAGTTGGACATCAATGCATCCAAAATGAGCAATGCATTTGATAAAATAAAAAATGCTTTTAAAAAGCATCCTAACAACGTAGCCCTTTTATCGTTGAGAGCAAGCGCGTTTTGGGAAACAAAACAATATCAAAGCGCCGCCCTTGATTTTCGAAAATTAGTCATCGACCGACCTAACGAACCATTTTATTGGTATCAATTAGCAGAAATCGAGGGTTTGGCTGGAAACATATTAAATGTTCACTTAGCAAGAGCTGAATATTTTATCCGTGTTGGTGCATTTGACAATGCTGAAGAGCAACTAACAACCGCAAAGGCAATTTCGGGAGCTGATTTCAAAACAGGAGCTGTGGTTCGTCAAAGGTTAACAGATGTTGAGAAAATGCGTGAAAATGTGGAGAAAATATAGGAGTTTCTTTACTTTTTAAAATTCAACATTCGATCAAGAGAAACTTTTGCTTTAGATGCAATCTGATGATCTATAGTAATTTCATTGTCTCTAGACTCGATACACCCCAATAAATTCTCCAAATTGTTCATTGCCATCCAAGGACAGTTGGCACAGCTCCTGCACGTTGCACCCGAACCTGCCGTTGGAGCAATGTAAAAATGTTTATCTGGAATTAATTGATTGAGCTTATAAAAGATACCTTGGTCCGTTGCTACAATAAAACTGTTATTTGGGAGCTCGGCAGCTGCTTTTATTATTTGTGATGTTGATCCTACATAGTCGGCAATCTCTATAACCGACTCAGGAGATTCAGGATGAACCAGAACTGCAGCATCAGGATAGACTTTTTTTAAATCAAGTATACCTTTAGCTTTAAACTCCTCATGGACAATGCAGCTACCATCCCAAATCACCATATCCGCACCTGTGTTTTTCTGAACATAAGATCCAAGATATTTGTCAGGTGCCCATAGGATCTTTTCCCCCAACGAATCCAAATGAGAAATAACATCAAGCGCTATACTTGAAGTAACTACCCAGTCCGCGCGGGCCTTGACTTCAGCCGAGGTATTCGCATAAACGACAATTGTTCGATCAGGGTGCTGATCACAAAAGGAAGAAAATTGATCTGGAGGACAACCAATATCTAATGAACAGGTTGCATTTTTAGAGGGCATAAAAACTTCTTTTTCTGGCGTCAGAATTTTTGCAGTCTCTCCCATAAAATGAACGCCAGCGACAATCAGATTTTTAGCTTTATGAGTTGCGCCAAATTTAGCCATCTCTAGAGAATCTGAGACGATTCCACCCGTCTTTTCAGCAAGAGCCTGTATTTCTGGATCGGTATAATAGTGGGCTATCAATACAGCATCATGTCTAGCTAAGGATTTTTCTATTTTTAAAGTTAATTCAATATTTTGCTCACATGGCCGCAGTTGCCGATAATCCATAGCAGCCAAATGATTCTGCACTAGTTTCCGAGGGAAACTATTAATGGCAGACGATTGACGTTCTTTAGGCTGTGACATTATTACGTAAATTAATTAGAACTCTGACAACCAAAATACAACAGTCACCACTATTATCGTTAAAACAGCCACGGCAGCCAAAGCATCTACTTTTGAGTTAGAACTCTCTTTCGGATTATTTCCTTCACTCATATTTCATCTCCCATTTATCAACCGAATAGCACAAATTCATCAAGTAAAACTATTCTTCACTTTAAAAATTTTTATTTGGATTTGTAAAACGTGACCAAAGCTTTTCAGCTATTCGTGTAATTGAAGATTCTACTGAACCTCCTATACGCTGCAATAACTTCTGTTTGCGAACAAATTTAATTTCAAAAACCTTGGCTGAATTAAAACACGAACATATATACTCGTCACTTGTTGATATTTCATCAACCAAAGATAGCTCTCTCGCCCGCGAACCGAACCAAATCTCACCTGAGGCAATCTTATTTATATCGATATTTGGTCGCCTTTGTGCGACGTATTCCTTGAATAATCCATGAGTTTCGTTTAATTCTTCAATAAACTTTTCCCTTCCTTTATCTGTGTTTTTCCCAAACAGTGTGAGTGTTCTTTTATGCTCTCCAGCTGTAAGGAGTTCAAAGTCAATATCATGTTTCTTTAGTAATTTATTAAAATTTGGCATTTGTGCTACGACTCCTATCGAGCCAACTATTGCAAATGGAGCCGCTATAATTTTGTCTCCTACACATGCCATCATATATCCACCACTAGCCGCCACCTTATCAATACATATCGTAAGCTTTAATTTTGCCTTTTTAATTCGGTCTAGTTGACTGCTTGCAAGGCCATAACTGTGAACCATTCCTCCACTACTCTCGAGCCTAACAATTATCTCGTCCTTTTTATTTGCAATTGAGAGAATTGCTGTTATTTCCTCTCTAAGATTCTCAACGGCAGACGCTGCTATATTACCTTCAAAATTGACAACATAGATTCTTTTTTTACTCTTCGAATTTAAGGCATTTTTATTTTTAGATTCTTGCTTTATCTTTTTTCGCTCTATCTTTTTCTCCGAATCTTCAACCGTGGCTATTCGAAGCTTATTTTTTGTTTTTTCAAAATCTATATTTAGAGGCAATATATCAATCTCACCATTATCATCACCTCGATTGGTTTTTTGACTGGCGGAGATAATCATTGATAAGACTGCTCCTATAGAAACAATTATCGTCAAAGCTTTAGCTAGAAACATTCCATATTCAATTAAAAAATTCATTTCATCTTCCTATGCTTTTTTATAAAAATATTCATATCGCATTATTTCTGATCGTCAACACTGCTCGCTCTATCAATCTTCCAGACATAATACTCGATGGAGGTATTCCTATTGGCATTTCATCAAATTTAAACCACTTAGCCTCCGCTATCTCTAGCTCATTAACTCTTAAATTTTTGTCTGTAGTTTCTGCGATATATCCTAGCATTAATTGCCCGGGAAATGGCCAACTTTGACTTCCAAAATAAGTTAAGTTAGTTATTTTAATCCCAACTTCTTCCATTACTTCGCGATTGACAGCTTGCTCAGCAGTCTCTCCCGATTCGATAAATCCAGCAAGGGCACTATAACGTCCAGCAGGCCAGCTTGACTGCCTAGCTAACAAACATTCGTCACCATTAATGATTGCCACGATAATGCAAGGCGAGATCTTTGGATAAAATGAAAGATCACATTTCTTGCAAACAAAACAATGCTCATTTTTTGACATTGAATTTTTTCCCCCGCAACGACCACAAAATTTATTCGATTCATGCCAAGTAATTAATTGGACAGATCTAGATATCATCGTGAAGACAATCTCGTTTAGGGTTACGAGTAACTCGCGAAGTTCAACTAATATAAAGCTTTTTAAATCTAGTTTACTGCCAACTAAACCCCAAACTTCGCAATCGATACCCTTATATTGTCCGATACACAATTTTGTTTCACATACTTCAGAAAATAATGCCGCTGAAGAGTAATCGAGCGCGAGCCAATCATCATTCAAATAATTATTCCTCAGAATAACGGAACCTTTAAATATTAGAAAAATCCATTTTTTTTCTGATCCAATATAATCTGAACTTGCATGAAAATCGTTTAAAAGTAGGTTATTCATTAAATAAATTTCGTCAAATAAATCACAATTATACCTACTCTCATAACTAAAAAGCGGTAAACTTAGGGGTATAGATAAACTAATTTAAATTACGAGAAAATTATGACTGCATCACTCACAAAAGCATTTACTGATAATTTCCTTGGAGACTCTCCAGGATGGTATAAAAAACTTCTTTTGTTTTTTCTTATTATTAATCCTATTGTTCTAGTGGTAGCCGGTCCTGTTATTGCCGGATGGGCACTCATTCTCGAATTTATTTTCACTCTTGCAATGGCTTTGAAATGCTATCCATTGCAGCCCGGTGGATTACTTGCAATTGAGGCCATAGCTCTTGGAATGGCATCACCAGAGGCCGTATACACCGAAGTGGAGGCAAACCTTCAAGTAATTCTGCTTCTCATGTTCATGGTGGCAGGCATCTACTTCATGAGAGACATGTTGCTCTTTGTGTTTACAAAGATCCTCCTCAAGGTCCGCTCAAAATTATTGCTTTCATTCTTATTCAGTTTTGCGGCTGCCTTTCTCTCGGCTTTTCTTGATGCATTAACTGTCACTGCGGTACTCATAACCATATCCGTGGGATTCTTTTCGGTTTATCACAAAGTTGCGTCTGGAAAAGACTTTTCTGATGAAGGACATAATCACACATCAGACGAATCAATCAAACCTGAGAATATGGAAGATTTAGAGCAATTCAGATCATTTCTTCGAAGTCTCATAATGCATGGTGCCGTTGGAACTGCGCTAGGAGGAGTCTGTACTACCGTAGGTGAGCCACAAAACCTTCTAATCGCTGAGAGAGCCGGATGGGATTTTATTGAATTTTTTATCCGTATGTCACCAGTTACAATGCCCGTTTTGGTGTGTGGCCTTATTTCTTGCCTTGTTTTGGAAAGGCTTAAAATATTTGGATATGGTGCTTCCCTCCCTGAGAAAGTGAGAGATGTCCTTCAAGCATCGAGTGACTTCCAGTCTTCAAAAAGAACTCTATCGGACGTGGCTTCACTTATTGTGCAGGTCATTGTCGCTCTGATACTGATAATGGGTCTAGCATTCCATTGGGCGGCCGTAGGGCTCATAGGGTTGATGATTATTATATTACTTACTGCGTTCAATGGTGTGGTAGAGGAACACAAACTCGGCCATGCTTTCGAAGAAGCGTTGCCTTTTACGGCCTTACTTGTTGTCTTCTTCGCCATCGTCGCAGTTATCCATCAACAACATTTGTTCTCCCCTGTTATCGAGTGGGTGCTAACAAAAGATGAGAGCGTTCAACCAGGAATGTTTTTTCTAGCAAACGGAGTGTTATCAGCGATCAGCGATAATGTTTTTGTGGCAACTGTGTATATCAATGAAATTAAAAGCGTTTTTGACTCTGGATTAATCTCACGTGAGCATTTCGATAAGTTAGTAGTTTCAATTAACACAGGTACCAACCTGCCAAGCGTCGCAACACCGAATGGACAGGCAGCGTTTCTTTTTCTGCTTACCTCGGCGTTAGCACCACTGATTAGATTGTCTTATATGCGAATGGTAATAATGGCACTGCCCTATACAGTCGTATTAACTACTGTCGGGCTTTTATGTGTTCTATACAGAATATAGAAAAAGGTTTGCCTGACTAGCTAGTATAAGGCTGAGGGTTACCCGAGTTCTTTCCTTAGCACTTTACCAACGTTAGACATCGGAAGAGTGGCACGAAATTCAATATGCTTTGGCACTTTATAAGGTGCCATATTGTCCTTGCAAAACTGCCTTACTTCATCTTCACTTAAAGATTCATCAGATTTTATTACAAACATCTTAACCACTTCACCTGACTTTCTGTCTTTGACTCCTATGGCTGCACACTGAGCAACCTTCTCATGCAAGGTTAGTGTTTGCTCCAATTCAGTAGGATAAACATTAAATCCAGATACAATTATCATATCCTTCAGCCTATCAACTATAGTCACATAACCTTCTTTATCGACAGTCACAATATCACCCGTATGTAACCAACCATCAATTATTGTATTAGATGTTTTCTCATCATCATTCCAATATCCATCCATCATTTGAGGCCCTTTTATACAGAGCTCTCCTGCTTGATCAATTGGTTTAAAAGCTCCTGTGTCATCAATCACCTTCACCTCTGTTCCCGCCAGTGGAATTCCAGCTGAACCAAGCTTTTGAAAGCCCGATGGGTTCATAGATATGACCGGTGAGGCCTCAGTCATACCATATCCTTCACTGATCTCACATCCCGTAAGGTTAGACCATTCTTCAGCCACATTTGGCATAAGTGCCATACCACCAGATAATGTTAACTTTAAATTAGAGAAGTCCAATTTTTTGAAATCTGCGCTCTCCAATAACGAAACAAATAATGAGTTCAACCCACAAAAAATATCAAAATTGACTTTCTTAATAGCCTTAACAAAGGAGTATGTATCCCTTGGATTAGGAATCAAAACTGAATGGCCCCTAATAGCCGGGAGAATACCGAAACAAAGAGCATATGCATATATATGATATAAGGGCAAAGGTGATATTGTTGTACTGCAATGCAAAAANNCATTATTAATTTTGATTACATCTAAGCATTGGGCGACGTTTGCCAACAGACTCTTTTGTGTTAATTTTACGCCTTTTGATACCCCTGTGGTGCCTCCGGTATATTGCAATGCAAAGACATCATCGATCGATGATCTATAAGTGCTATAACTAGCACCAANTTTAAGCAAACTTTTAAACCAGATAACGTTTTTATCACTTATCTGCTTTCGTTTACCCGATACTTGCATCAATAATTTCAATCCTTGTTGCTTTACNCCGGGAAGCAAATCAATTGGGCGAGTCACTATAATATTTTCAAGATTAGTTTCAGGTGCAGCTTTTTTTACAGTCTCATAAAATTGATCCAAAACAACAACGGTCTTCACATCTGAATCATTAAATTGATGTATNATCTCCCTCTTCGAATACATTGGATTCACGTTTACAATTATCAAACCCAATTTTAAGGCCGCAATAACCACNACAGGATATTGAATGATATTGGGAAGTTGCACTGCAATTCGGTCACCTGGCTTTAAATTTAATTTTTTCTGAAAATAAGTGGCTACTCTTCGAGCCAGCTGATCAGTTTCGCCATAGCTTAATGTTTGCCCTAAGCACGTGNATGCAGGAGAACTGGCTGAGTCAGAAACNGCATTGGTCCAAAGTTGTAACACCGAATTAGCCATCAATGATGGGGTGCTCTCTGATACACCTATTTTCTTTCGCCCTTTCTTTACGGCCTCACTAACTAACACNGCGTATCCTTTTAAATGACTTTATCTTGAAAGCTTGCTCATGCCTGACTCAAGCCCCTTTAACGTTAGTGGAAACATATTGTCTTCGGAAATCTCCTTAAGCATAAGAATTGACGGGGTATAGTCCCAATATTTTTCTTGGACTGGATTTACCCAGATCAATTTGTCGTAATTAGAGACCATACGTTGCATCCANACTGCACCTGANTCATCNTTNTTGTATTCAATNCTTCCACCNGAACTNGTGATCTCNTANGGNGCCATNGATGCATCACCAACNAANATAACTTTATANTCNGTNGAATATTTATTGATTATCTCATTGGTAGAAATTTTTTCCTCNTTCCTTCGACGATTATTTTTCCAAACATAATCATAGAGACAGTTGTGGAAGTAAAAATACTCCAAGTGCTTAAACTCTGTTTTAGCTGCAGAAAAAAGCTCCTCACACAGCCTAACATAAGGATCCATAGAGCCTCCAACATCAAAAAATATCAATACCTTTACGGCATTATGACGCTCTGGCACGAGCTTTATATCGAGTAANCCGGCATTTCTAGCCGTACTTCGAATTGTATCATCCAAATCAAGCTGATCGGCAGCCCCTTCTCTCGCAAATTTGCGAAGTCGCCTCAAAGCAATTTTTATATTNCGAGTACCAATTTGAACTGAATCATCCAAATCCTGAAATTGTCTTTTATCCCAAACTTTTATTGCAGAGCCTTTTCCACCTGGNCCCCCTATTCGAATGCCTTCCGGATTATATCCTCCATGACCAAAAGGTGAGGTCCCATTTGTACCAATCCATTTATTGCCACCTTGATGTCTGCCCTTTTGCTCTTCAAGACGTTTCTTAAATTCTTCAATGATTTTTTCTAATCCGCCAAGGCTCTCAACTTTCGCCTTCTCCTCGTCCGTGAAATTCTTCTCGAATTCTTTTCTCAACCAATCCTCTGGCAGAAGAGCTTCAATTACACCATCAATATTCTCTAAGTTTTTAAAGTATGCTCCGAAAGCTTTATCGAACCTGTCATAAAATTTTTCATCCTTAATTAAGCAAGTTCTTGATAGTAAATAAAAGTCATCTACTGAGCCAAAGGCAAGGTTATGCTCCATCGCGCCTATTAAATCCAAGAGCTCCTTAATTGAAACAGGTACTCTCGCTTTCTTTAANGTATAAAAAAAATTAATTAACATAGATCTATCTTTGTTCCCGTCTTGTCATAAACGCTAGTCTCTCGAGCAAATGCACATCCTGCTCATTTTTCAAAAGAGCACCATAAAGAGGAGGGATTGCTTTGGTTGGATCTCGATTCGTCAAAATATCCTCTGGGATGTCGTCAGACATAATTAACTTTAACCAATCAACAAGTTCACTTGTCGAGGGCTTCTTTTTAAGTCCGGGTATTTTCCTCACATCAAAAAATATATCCATCGCATCATCTACTAACTTCTTTTTAATTTTTGGAAAATGAACATTGATTATCTTCTGCATAGTAATTCGGTCTGGAAAGTTAATATAATGGAAAAAACACCTTCTTAAAAAGGCATCGGGTAACTCTTTTTCATTGTTACTAGTAATAATCACAATTGGCCGCTGAATAGCTTTGATAGTCTCACCNGTCTCGTAAACAAAAAACTCCATTCTATCCAATTCTAAAAGAAGATCATTNGGAAACTCTATGTCAGCTTTGTCTATCTCATCAATTAACAAAACCACTTGTTCGTCTGTTGTGAAAGCCTCCCAAAGCTTACCTTTATCGATATAGTTTTTTATCTCATGAACCTTATCATCTCCTAACTGTGAATCCCTTAGTCGAGAGACTGCATCATATTCATACAACCCCTGCTGTGCTTTAGTAGTCGACTTTATGTGCCAAGAAATAAGTCTTTTCTTTAGAGACTTTGCAACCTCCTCTGCAAGAAGAGTTTTACCTGTTCCAGGCTCTCCTTTTATCAATAGCGGTTTCTGCAATGTTACGGATGCATTGACNGCCATTTGAAGTTCATTTGTTGCAACATAATTTTTTGTACCTTTAAATTTCATAATCTTTTCCGGTGTTAATTGATGAATATTCTGATTGTNNNTTACGATAATTCAAATATTGANAATATTTGAGGTATCTGCCAAATAATCTTTATTACTTTCTAAATAATTTCCTACTAGCAAGAAAATAAATTAGACGTCCTATGTGATACATAATTAAAACTACTGCTAATAAGGCCAATATTGGTGCCGCACCTCGCTGAAAACCATAATCACCGTCAAGGAATACACCCTCATACATACTAATAAAAAATGCAGGCGCAAGATACTCTTCACCAATATATGCATCAATTGGCGTAAGAATCACAACTGCAATAAAAATGATAGTAATGTCTCTCAAGTATTTAGCTTTCGAACCAGAAAACATCATCCAACATCCAAAAATAACAACGCAAGCCCCAAAAAGATACACCAAATATGCAAAAATATAATCAAACATGTCTTACCTGAAATACTAAACCCATTTCACTATTGTCATAGGAATATCCAGAACATTCACAGAACTTTCCGAGATAGCCTTGTCTTTTATCGATACTCCTAACTCATGAACTAAATTCTTATTACCACTGACTAGATGGTGCCAATCCGGAAGCGGTTCACCGTTTGCGACCAGCTTGTATGCACAAGAACTTGGTAACCAATCGAATGTTTTAATATTTTTCGAATTTAAGGATATA